>NZ_JALDUB010000001.1:1040962-1041297 GCF_023109195.1 Streptococcus oralis | reverse complement strand
GGTTACCGCTTCGTAGAGACTAAGAAACTTCCAAACGGCGACACAGAACACGTTTATGAGAAGGTTAAGACTAGTCACAAGGATAAGGAAGGGAATGAAATTCCAGGTTATCCAAGCGAAGACGGTGAACAACCTAAGAAGGATATTCCAGGTTACCGCTTCGTAGAGACCAAGAAACTTCCAAACGGCGACACAGAGCACGTTTATGAGAAGGTTAAGACCAGTCACAAGGATAAGGAAGGGAATGAAATTCCAGGATATCCAAGCGAAGACGGTGAACAACCTAAGAAGGATATTCCAGGTTACCGCTTCGTAGAGACCAAGAAACTTCCAAA
>NZ_JALDUB010000001.1:1040607-1040862 GCF_023109195.1 Streptococcus oralis | reverse complement strand
CGGTGACACAGAACACGTTTATGAGAAGGTGAAGACCAGTCACAAGGATAAGGAAGGCAATGACATTCCAGGCCACCCAACCGAAGACGGTGAACAACCTAAGAAAGATATTCCAGGTTACCGCTTCGTAGAGACTAAGAAACTTCCAAACGGCGACACAGAACATGTCTACGAAAAAGTGAAGACCAGTCACAAGGATAAGGAAGGCAATGACATTCCAGGCCACCCAACCGAAGACGGTGAACAACCTAAGAA
>NZ_JALDUB010000001.1:0-125475 GCF_023109195.1 Streptococcus oralis | reverse complement strand
CTGCTAATTCTGGAACTTCGTGAACTGCCGCTGTTTCAGGAGTTGTACCATATTCCGTCAATTCTGGAGTCTCACGAACTGGGGATGTTTCAGGAGTTGTACCGTACTCTGCTAAGTCTGGAACTTCATGAACTGGCGCTGTCTCAGGAGTTGTGCCATATTCTGCCAATTCTGGAACTTCATGAACTGGAGATGTTTCAGGACTGGTGCCATATTCTGTCAGTTCTGGAGTCTCACGAATCGGAGACGTCTCAGGACTGGTGCCATATTCCGTCAGTTCTGGAATCTCTTGAACTGGAGGCGTCTCAGAACTGGTGCCATATTCTGTCAATTCTGAAACTTCATGAACTGGAGCTGTCTCAGGAGTTGTACCGTATTCCGTCAGTTCTGGAACTTCGTGAACTGGAGCTGTCTCAGGAGTTGTGCCATATTCTGCCAACTCCGGAACTTCGTGAACTGGAGTTTCTTTGGGTATCGAGTTAGTTGGAGCTGTTCCAACTAAAATAATTTCAGAAACAGGTTCAACCGTCACTTGATCAGAAATCATTTCGCTTTTTACGATTTCTTGATCCTTACGAAAATGACGAGTCACTACTGTACGTTGACCTCGAACACCTGATTGTATGACTTTTGATTGCCCTTGAGCCAATTCATCAGAATACTGGTATTTTGTCTGATAAGGAAGTTCTTGAACTGACTCCTGCTCGCTAATTTTTAGTTCTGGCAAGTCATAAACGGTGCTTAGACGAGCAGACTCTCTTTCCTTAGCAGCTATAGCTTCTCTTTCTTCCTCAGTTAAAGCATCCCCCTTATCTGAAACAACCTCTTTCATATCAAGATTTGTTTCACTCGGTTTAAGTTCACTTCCCTTCTCTTTCTCCAAGTCAAGTGTCGGATTTTCCTTATGAGCAGAATGAGCTAAATGACTATCATTTTGTTCTTCATTCTTTAGATAACCGATATAGTCGTAACCGTCAATTTTCAATGGCGCTGGCAGTGCATCTCCAAGACCCAAGTTAAGACTTTGATTATATGCCGCAAGTTCGATATTCGTCACTGCTAAGACTGTTGGAGATAACAGTATTGATCCCATTCCAGTTACCAACAAGATAGAAGATAAATATCTCTTCCCATTCCTGCCTCTAACTACTACAAGCACTAGTAATGCAAGACCCATCGCTGTAAAAGTTGATTCCCAAAGGCCGGAGTGACCTGTCTTAGGCAATACTCCAGATGAATCCCCTTGAGTAGTCGGACGATAAACTAAGTAATAGGTCTCTGAAGCATCCTCAACATACTTTGGAATCTCCCTGATCAAGGCACTCTTCTCTGCCTCCGTCAATTCAGACTCCACTACGTAGTGGTATTTGACATGAGCAGACTGCTGACTTTGAATTTCTGCTGCCTTTACAGAAGTCAAGTCCCCAGTTATTTGCCCACTCAAAAAGAAGCTTCCAATAGTCGCCGAAACGAGCCCAACGGACAACTTCCGGAAAGAAAAGCGCTGTCGTTTTTCTCCATAAAACTGATGTGTCATTCTAAAGATTTCCTTTTCAATATATTATTCAATCCTTTCTATTCTACCTGACTTCACTTGATTATTCAAATTATTTGTCGCGATTTTTAGAAGCAACACATGCTTTTGAAAAGTACCAAAAAACGACCTCTCTTTTTAAAAAATCTCAAAAATCCAACTTAAAACGAGGCCCAAACTTATTAGATTCCCCCCTTTGTCCTAAACTTTTTCCAACAAAAAAGAGAGAAATAACTTTCTCTCTTTTACATTTTTATCTCATCTTAAACTATGAGAAGACATATTTCTAATCTGATTATTTCGCTTCAAATCCTTCTGCAACTGCATCTGCAAAGTTTTCTTCTACGATGCTTGCACAGTGATCACAGATGACTGCATGGTAGCTGCGTTCTGCAGTAGTTGGATCGATACGACGGCAACGGTCACATACTTCACCTGCAGCGCGTTTAACTGTAAAGGCTACATCTTCAAAGCTTACTGCACTCTCTGGAGCTTGTCCTTCTGCGATGGTCAATTCTGACACGATCAAGAGTTGAGCCACATTGCTATCCACTGCTCCAAGAAGAGTTTTCACCACTTCATTTGGATAAACTGTCAAGTGTGCTTCGAGCGATTTCCCGATAACTTTTGCATTACGCGCTTCTTCCAAGGCTTTTTGAGCTTGTCCACGGAAATCCATGAAGGCTGACCATGTATCCAAGATTTCTTCTTGGTTGGCAAAAGTTTGAGCTTCTGGTAATTCAGACAATTGAACGAAGTCTTCAGCTTCAAACTCAAGATATGACCAGATTTCCTCTGCTGTATGAGGAAGGATTGGTGTCAAGAGTTTGGTGATTTTAACAAGTACGTCATAGAAGACTGTCTGCATTTGACGACGTTCGAGTGATTTTGCACCTTCGATGTAGACAACGTCTTTAGCAAAATCAAGGTAGAAGGCTGACAAGTCAACGTTGATAAAGTTCACCAAGGCCTTGTAGATTGTCAAGAATTCAAAGTTGGCATAAGCATCACGAATCGTTTTCACAAGCTGGTTAAAGCGGATGGTCATGTACTTATCAACGGAACGAAGCTCATCGTAAGCCACTGCGTCTTGAGCTGGGTTAAAGTCAGATGTATTGGCAATCAAGAAGCGAAGAGTGTTACGGATCTTACGGTAAGTTTCAGAGACTTGGCTCAAGATATCCATAGAGATACGCACGTCGTTGCTTGAGTCCACACTTGTTACCCAGAGACGCAAGATTTCCGCACCAAATTGTTTTTCAACATCACTTGGAGCAATGGTATTCCCAAGAGATTTAGACATCTTCTCACCTTTACCATCAAGGGCAAAACCTTGTGACAAGATTTGTTTGTAAGGAGCAACGCCATGGTTAGCAACAGATGTGATAAGTGATGAGTTGAACCAACCACGGTACTGGTCAGAACCTTCAAGGTAAAGATCTGCTGGATATTTGAGTTCTGGACGGTTGACCACTACTCCATTCCATGATGAACCTGAGTCAAACCATACGTCCATGATATCTGTTTCTTTCTTGAACTCGCCATTTGGTGAACCTGGATGGGTAAATCCTTCTGGCAAGAGGTCCTTAGCATCACGTTCCCACCAGATGATAGAACCGTGTTCCTCAAATAGTTGAGCCACGTGCTCAATCGTTTCAGCTGTCATGATAGCTGTACCATCTTCTGCGTAGAAGATTGGAAGCGGAACACCCCAAGCACGTTGACGAGAGATAACCCAGTCACCACGGTCACGAATCATATTGTAGAGACGAACTTTACCCCATTCTGAGTGGAACTTCACTTTTTCAATTTCATCCAAGATTTCTTGGCGGAATTTAGATACAGAAGCAAACCACTGTGGAACAGCTCGCCAGATGATTGGTTTCTTGGTACGCCAGTCAAATGGGTATGAGTGTGAAATTTCTTCCTGAGCAAGGAGTAAATCACCCAGTTTTTCGATAACAGTCGGCACAACCTTGTCATAGAACTGACCCGCAAATTCAGGACCAGCATTTTCCATCATAATACCGCGTTCGTTAACTGTTACAGCAACTTCAAGGCCGTTGGCAACACCGACATTGTAGTCATCCTCACCAAAACCAGGGGCTGTGTGGACAATACCAGTACCAGAGTCAGTCGTAACGTGGTCACCAAGGATCACCAACTCATCTACAGCTGTATCCCATGGGTGGACTGTCACAATGTGGTTCAATTCTTGACCACGGTAGGTCGCCAAGACTTGAACATCCGCCCAACCAAATTTCTCAGACAAGCTATTCAACAATTCTGAAGCAACTACAAACTTACGAGATTCACCAGCTGGTTGTACCAATACATAATCAATATCTGCTCCAACTGTCAAACCACGAGAAGCTGTAATGGTAAATGGAGTAGTTGTCCAAACTACGATGTAAGTGTCTGTATCTAGCACACCTTTTCCGTCTTTGACGCGGTTAGCATAGTAAAGGGAAGTTGAAAGCAAGTCATGATACTCAATTTCCGCTTCAGCAAGGGCTGACTCAGAAGACCATGACCAGTAAACTGGCTTGGCACCACGGTAGATATAGCCTTTTTTAGCCATCTCACCAAAGACACGGATCTGAGCTGCTTCATAGTCTGGAGTCAAAGTCACATAAGGATTTTCCCAGTCACCAGAAACACCCAAACGTTTAAAGTCTTCACGTTGTTTATCAACTTGAGAAAGAGCGTACTCGCGGCAAAGTTTCAAGTACTCAACCAAGTCCATTTCTTTGCGTTTAACGCCCTGTTTTGCCAAGACTTGCTCGATTGGCAGACCATGAGTATCCCAACCTGGGATATAAGGAGCGTAAAATCCAGACATAGACTTAGAACGAACAATAATATCTTTAGAAATCTTGTTCATGGCATGTCCAACGTGGATATTTCCGTTTGCATACGGAGGTCCATCATGCAAGGTGAAATGTGGTTTTCCTTGGTTCAATTCTTGACGACGTTGGTAAAGTTTTGCTTCTTCCCATTCTTTTTGCCAAACTGGTTCTTTGGTTGGAAGACCAGCACGCATAGGAAAGTCTGTTTTCCCTAGATTGAGGGTTTCTTTAAGTTTCATTGTTACTCCTTTAATTTAAAATGACAAAATAAAAACCACGATTCGCAAAAAGGACGAAAATCGTGGTACCACCTTTGTTCGAAAAAAGACAGGGTCTCTTTTCCTCTTTTCCCGTAACGTGGGGGACGTCTAGTCTTACTGTTTTCGGACTGGATTGCTTGAGAGGATAATCTAACCACTAGGGATTGCAGGACTCTCACCATCTCCTGCTCGCTGAAAATATAGTTGGTTGGATCTTGTTCTCACATTCTTTATAGGATAAGAACAGATTCTTTATTTGCATCGTCCTCAGTTGTTGCAGTAGCTTCTACTTCAACTGACTCTTCATGCTGGTCACTTTCTTCTGTCTGTTGATTTTGTTGAGCTTCAAACTCAGCTAATTCTTTGTTGCCAGCCTCGATACGAGCTTGTAATTCAGCAACCTCTTCTGGTGTGAATTGACGAGTCATATCAATAGGCTCTTCCTCTGGTTGTAAAGATACAGTTTCACCAAGAACTTCACCCACCACTTCTTTAAAGGCTTCATCACTTGTCTGAAGGTAAGTAGCTGTTGGACGAAGAATATCTTCCCAATCAGATGACTCGACAATAGCCAATTGACTTTCAATCGTAGACTTGAGGCGTTGATGGAATACACGGCTCTTATTCTTCAACTCTTCTGTCTCAACAGCCACTCTCTTCGCATTATCTGTTGCCTGACGGAGAATTTCATTTGCCTTGTATTTCGCTTCTTCAAGCAAACGCTGAGCATCTTGTTCAGCTTGTTGAATAATATTGTTTGAACGTTCTTGAGCAGCTTGTTTAACACGCTCCGCTGTATCTTGAGCAATCAAAACCGACTGACTCAAGGAATCCTTCATCTCATCAAAGTAAGACAAACGTTCTTCCAAACTCTTGATGTGTGTCTCTTTATCGTGATTGCTACGAACCAAGTCTTCATAATCACGAACAACGATATCAAGAAACTCGTCTACTTCTTCTGGGTCAAAACCTCTAAATCTTGTGCCAAAGGTTTTATCTTTAATTTCTAACGATGTAATTGGCATACTTTTCCTCACTTACTTAATAAAAAATAGAATCATTAATTGCTTCTGGTTCTTGCTCGCTTGTTACTGTTCTCTTAGGAATATCATTCGTATAATAGGAAAGACGTTCTTCTAGTTTTTTGATATAGAGTTCAGTTTCATCTTTGTATCGAATCATCTCCTCTAATTCAAAGTAAATCTTATCTAGAAAGAGGTCAACTTCTTCCTGATTGTAGCCTCTGAATGTTCTTGAGAAAGCTTTATCACTTATTTCTTGTGGTGTAATCGACATATTTTTTCTCACTTGCTTAAAAGTAACCGGACTGTTAGTTTTTTCTTATCCTTTTTTGTCTGTCCATTGTCTTTAACAACTTTTAGACGACCAAACTTTCTCACACTGATCAAATCCCCAACTGCAACCTGGTAATCACTTTTTTCAACCAGATGATAGTTTACCTGGACAGATTTTTTTCTATCAGTTGACTGGCTTGGTTTCTAGATAATTTCAAGGCACTTGATAAGAGGGCATCCAATCGAAAACTCGAAACTAAAATTTCTCGTTCTCTATAATCAATTTTAGACCAAATCCTATCGGTAAAAGGATGTTCCTCCAGCGATACAGGAAGTCTGCCAATCTTTCTTATTCCATCCTGAAAAAGAGGAATGAAATCACGATTGACAAAAATCTGTGCTCTCTTTTCATCTACCAAGATATCACCAAATAATTTACGGTCAATTCCTAGTTGGTTGATAATTGTTCCCAATATTTTTCCATGACTCAGTTGCTCAAACTTACTCGGATAGCAAATTTCCAACAAGGCCATTTCAAAGTCTGATATCTCCGGTTCAAAGTAATCTGGATAGAGAAGAACTCGAACCGACTCTGTCGGAAGAAAATCACCACTACTTTGGCAACCCAGTCCATATGTCCCAGCTAGTACCCTCAAAATCTGTTCCTGATGGGGATTGATAAAAGGAGTAAGTACCGGTGCATAGGTATCTTCTACCCGCTTGATCCACTCTAACCCCTTATCAATAAAGGGAATATCATCTTGGGAAAAATGCTGATAAATGGCTCGATTTGCTGTCATAGTAATAAGACTAGTCGTGTTAAGAGATTTCCAACAAACTGAATCAGAATCAGCGCCGCCCAAACCGTAAAGTCAAGACCAGCAAATTGTAGATTGAGCTTACGAAGTGGCTCAATAACTGGACGAGCAAGTCTGATAACTAGGCGACCTAGCTGGCTTTCATAGGCATTTGGAAACCATGAAAGAAGAGCAAATGCAACGAGAATGATGGAATAAATGCTAACCGCATTTTGGATTAAACGAATTAAGAAAATCATTATCTTGCTCTATTTCGTTTAATATCAAAACCAAACTCAGCGCTTTGTGATTCATCTGGAAGTTTGATATCTTCAATATTCACGACAACGTTGACAGGCGTCAATAGATACATCGTACTCGCAACTTTTTTCATATTCCCAGCCAAGACATGACGGGCTCCGTCCAAGTAATCAAGGCAACGACGGGCTTGAACCTCTGTCATATATTGGAAATCAATCAAAATACTTTCATTTCCAGCCAACAAATCTACAATATCAGTTGCATCTTCATATTTTCTTGGATAGCGAACGTCAATTGTCACTTTCTCATCTGAACGATGGCTTTGCATTGCCAATTCTTGCTGTCGCGCATGAAGACGGGTAATATTTGCATCTTTTGCTGATCCTGACTGAGCAGGTGCTGGTAATTCTTTAGAAGATGAGATGGCTGGGCTAACTGTTTCCTCTTGTTGAGTCTGGTAGTTAGTCGTTTCTTCTCCGTCTTCTGTAAAATAATCTATAAATTTATCGAATCTATCTTTTAAAGACATAGCTCTCTCCTATTTAAAAAATGCTGTACCGATTCGAACAAAGGTTGAGCCGAACTGAATCGCTTCTTTAAAATCACGACTCATTCCCATGCTTAGCTCTGTCATCGGTATATTAGGGATTTGTTTTTCTCTAATTTCTGCTTGCAGAGCCTGCGTATCCTTGAAAATTTCTTTCAATTCATCACTGTCTGCCTCAAAAGGAGCCATGGTCATTAAACCAACATACTCAATCTGATCTAACTTAGCCAATTCTGGCAAAAGTTCTAGCAATTCTTCTTTTGAAAACCCATGCTTGCTTTCTTCTCCAGAAATATTGACCTGCAAGAAACACTTGATAACATGATCTGTTCTCTTTTGAATTTCCTGGGCTAACTTAAGGGAATCTAAAGCATGAAAGTAATCCACATATGGGATTACTTCTTTCACTTTCCGTCTCTGTAGTGTTCCTATTAAATGCCAAGTAACTGGGTAATCTTTCAAGGCCTGATATTTTTCTAAAAATTTATCGACTCGATTTTCACCTATATGACGGACACCAAGCGGAAGCAAGGCTTCCGCTGTTTGTACATCTACATACTTTGTCACTGCGATTACTGAAACAGCATCTAGAGCACGGTTGGCTTCTTGACTAGCATCAGCTATTTGCTGAAAAACTAATTCAGTATTTTTTTTCAAATTCATTGATTAACGATTTTTGAAGAATGGAGGTGTATCCAATTCATCTTCATCTTGTGAAACTGGTGTTTCGAAGCGTTCTACTGGTGAAACAACTGGATCTGTTTGGCGAACAATTGACTCACGACGCAAGTCCCAGTCTCCAAAAGCAGAGGCTTGGTTTGTTTCAAAACGACGTGGGCTTGATTTAGGCATTTCTGCTGTCTCTTCCAAGTCGAATTGACGGTCAAATGTGTGCGCTTGTGGAGCTTTAGTTGATGGACGTCCAACTGGTTGGTTGTTACGAGCTCCAACTACTTTTTCCACTCGCTCTTGACGAACACCTGTCGCTACAACAGTAACACGGATTTCATCCTTCATGCTTTCGTCAATTGATGTTCCAAGCCAGATGTTTACACCTTGGCCAGCTGCTTGGTTGACAATTTCTGAAGCTTCTTCTGCTTCAATCAAGGTCAAATCAAGACCACCAGTAACGTTGACGATGACATCCTCTGCACCATCGATTGTTGTTTCAAGAAGTGGAGAGTAAATTGCTTTACGAGCCGCTTCAACAACGCGTTCTTCACCACTACCGATACCGATACCCATAAGAGCATTCCCTTTGTTGGCCATTACAGTTTTCACGTCAGCAAAGTCAAGGTTAATCAATCCTGGGTTCGTGATCAAGTCAGTAATCCCTTGAACACCTTGGCGAAGAACGTTATCTGCTTCGCTAAGAGCTTCAAGAAGTGGCGTTTTCTTATCAACGATTTCAAGCAAGTTGTTGTTAGAGATAATCAACAAAGTATCAACATGCTCGCGAAGTTCGTTGATTCCTTCTACAGCGTACTGACCACGTTTGCTTCCTTCAAATCCGAAAGGACGTGTCACAACACCAACTGTAAGAGCACCAAGATCTTTAGCGATACGTGCAATAACAGGGGCTGCACCTGTACCAGATCCACCACCCATACCTGCAGTGATAAAGACCATGTCCGCTCCAGTGATAGCTTCCGTCAAAGCTTCTTCACTTTCTTCTGCAGCTTTACGTCCAACTTCTGGACGACCTCCAGCACCCAAACCACGAGTCAATTTAGGACCAAGTTGGATAACTGTTTCTGCTTTCGTACTGCTAAGGGCTTGTACATCAGTGTTGGCTGCGATAAATTCTACACCAGCAACACCTTCGTCAACCATGCGGTTGATGGCGTTACCACCACCACCACCGACACCAATTACCTTAATAACTGCGCCTTGAGCTGCTGCTGTATCAAATGAAAATGTCATAATTTCTTATCCTCTTTTATTCATCAAACATGCTTCCGATCAAACCACGGAAACGTTCTGTTAACTTCGGTTTACTTTGAGAACTTGCTTGGAATTCTTCCTTGGGAGCAACTGGAGTTTCCTGCACAGTTTCAGCTGGAGCTGTTTGTGCTGGACTTGGTTGCGTTACTGGATTCAAACGTTGATTTGGAATGCCAAAGTTGATTGGTTTTTGACGAAGGAATTCATCTCCTTTAACTGCTTTTTGGGCAAGAAGATTGACTTCAGTCAATTTACCAGCAAACTCAGACAAGCTAATCACGTGCGCAAATGCAGGGTTGCGAATTCCAACTTGATTTGGTACATAGAGTTTTACGCGAACACCAAATACTTCTTGGGCTAATTCAACAATTCCCGGCAAAATTGCATTTCCACCGATAAGGACGATACCTCCCGGCAAATCTAACAAGTGTCTTCTTTCCAACTCTTGTTTGATTTGGTCAAAGATATGTTTGATGCGTGCTGAGATAATTTCTGCCAAATAGCTTTCTGTTACTTCAACAGGTTCTACTTCACCAATTACTTCAACTTGGAAAGTTTCGTTACTTGCAAGTGGAACGTAAGCTTCACCATAGTTCAGTTTCAAACTTTCTGCAATTTTTTGAGATGTTTTCAAAACTTTAGAAATGTCTTTTGTAACGTAATCTCCACCTTCTTGGTAGATGTTAGTGAACTGCAATTCTTGGTTACGGATAGTCGCTACAGTAGTCTGACCTCCACCCATGTCAATGACAGTCGCACCAAATTCGCGTTCGCCTTCATTGAGAACGGAGTTCACGATTGCCAAAGGTGAAATAATCACATTATCAACATGGATACCCACACGCTCAACTGTCTTGCGAAGATTGTGTAGAATCGTACGAGGACCTGTGTAAAGCAGACCACGCATTTCCAAACGGACACCCATCATGCCACGAGGGTCACGGATTCCTTGGAATCCATCCACGATGAATTCTTCTGGAATAAAGGTAATCACTTCACGGTCAGGAGTCATGCTCTTTGTCAAAGCTGATTTGACAACATTTTCAACATCTTGATCTGTGATTTCTTTAGTATCTGAAGTTACAGGAATCATTCCTTGTGTTGGTTCAACCTGCAAGAGGTTTGCTGGAAGGCCAACGTTAACAGACTTAATAGAAATACCCGCTTTCTCTTCTGCCTGTGTGATTGCAGATTTGATTGCTGAAGCAGCTGCTTCAATATCAACAATAATTCCGTCTTTGACACCTTTACTTTTGGCATTGCTAACACCAATTACATTTACTTCGCCATCTCTATGCTCAGCTACTAGCACTTTAATCGAGCTAGTTCCGATATCTAAGCCTGTAAAAAAACCATCTCTAGTCATTACATCGCATCCTCTCTGTCTTCCAAGTTTCTCACTTCTATTTAATAACTATGTTTGGGCATAGCTATTCAAAGAATATTATAACACAAAAAATCTTATTGTGCTTAGATTTTGATAAATTTCCTGCATGTTTTTTGAGAAAATTCTAGAAAAATTCTTCTTCTAAGAGATTATTTGAAGTTAACGTTCACAATTTCCTTTTTGTTTCTTAAAAATCCAAAAAAGAGAAGATCATTTTAGATCTTCTCTTGAATAAATTCTTCCGATTTTTGTTGTAAAAAATTTTCTACTAATTTCCCTGTTAAGCGAATTGCTATCACTATAACAGTCGAAACAATGAGATAATTTAAGGGCTGGCCGAAACTTCCAACAAGTGGTGGTTTGTTTAAAAAGCCATAATCCCCACCTACAACTAAGTTGACAACCCATATCAAGCCATTTAAGGCAAAGGTAATCACCGCCACATTCTTCAAATCAAGAAGGGAAGCCTCATAGTTTCTAAACAAGTATAGGAGCGCATTTCCTAAAAGGGCAACATGTCCGATAATGAAGGACAAAATGGTTACGTGTGGAAATGGGTAGGGATCAAAGAGTGGGTAAGCCAGTGCTGCTGTTGCTCCAAAAGTTCCTAAAAGAGCAAAGTACTGTTTGTACTTGGATGTCCCTGGAATCAAGAGCATCACAAACATGGCGATACGGCAATGATAGAAGGGCAAACTTTCTGACAGAGGCATGAGATTGCCCCAATACCAGCTATACAGAACAATCAGTTGAACAGACTGAAGGATCTGAATAAAACGCTGGTAAGCCACTTTATCGCGAAAACGATAAGAAGCATAGAAAGTAAGAGCCAGTAAACATAACAAACCAATGTACCAGTGGAGTTCAAACTGGGGCGGTTCTGATATCTGTGTGGTAAATAATTTATCCCACAAATTCATATTCTATTCCTCGTTCATCTAGCCAGAGGCAGTAAAAAATTCACTACTCGGCCTTTTTAATTTTTTGAAAAAACTTGATTCTATGCCATGCATAGAATATTTGCGTCTTAAATTCGCAACCTATTATATCATTTGTATTGCAGAAATGCACCTTGCAGATACCCTTTTTTGATTTGTCAACTTCTCTAGCATAAACTAATCAACATATTGGTCTCTTTGTCCTTTATAAACTTTCCAAAGAATCTCCATTTGCTCCTTGGTGATGCGTTTTTCAGATAAGACTGGCAATTGGTCAATGGCAAAAAATTGAAGCTCAGCAATTTCTTGATTCTCTTGAAATTGTCCATCAAGAAGCTTACATTCAAAGACAAACTTTGCATATTGTTTGCTCTGTAGTTGGAAACGATTGGTGTCAAAAACTGCAAGTAACCTTTCAGCTTTTGCTGTAAAACCGGTTTCTTCTTCAATTTCTTTAAGAATATTTTCGGTTGGAGAATATCCGACTTCACCAAAACCACCTGGCAAAGCCCAACTATCCTCCCCTTTTCCTCTAACTAAACATACTTTTTCATCCTCAACAATCCAAGCACGGACGTCCATCAGAGGAGTTGCATAAGCGGAAGTCGGTTTCATGACTTCTGCCATTTCTTCTGCATCGAGGTCTGATCCCTGATTCAACATTTCAGATAACAGGCTTCGCAAGTCCTCGTAGCGCTCTCGGTCGAAAGGATCTTTTGTAAAGGTTAATCCAGTATCCGTAATGGCTAGCATTCTTTGCAGATACTTGGCAAAATCACTTGCATTCATTTTCTAAACTTTCTACCAACTTGGCTAGATTCATGGAGTTAGAGCCTTTAAGCAAAATTTGGTCATTGGCACCGAGGCTTTCCTTAACCTGCTTGACTAGGTCTTCAAATTGGTCCTCGTCAGCTGTTTTTTTGAAGTAGAAAACGTGACCGATTGGGAACATTTGACTGGCAAGTTGGCTTAATTCCGCAATATCTTCTCCATAGAAAATCACGGTATCCACCACATCTGGCGATAGGCTCAAAATCATCTGGTTATGGAGTTGGACAGACTGGTCTCCGAGTTCCTTCATGTCTGCCAAGACAGCGATTTTCTTGCCCCCTTCATTAGCTGGAATGGCAGAGAATGTCTCCAAAATCAACTTCATAGCAGTTGGATTGGCATTGTATACGTCAGACAGAATATCTGCTCCATTGGCTGCCTTCTTCCACTCAGTACGATTGCGGGTCAATTCTAGGTTCTGAAAGGCCTGACTAATTTGCTCCTCTGAAACTCCTTCTTGTAGAGCCACATAAGCAGCAATCATAGCATTGGTGGCATTGTACTTACCTGTCACTGGCAAATCGAGGGCTTGTTCCAAAAAATTCGCCTTAAAGGTCAGACTATCCTTGCGCTCAATCAAGTCTGTGACTTCTAACTCAGCTCCTTGCCCAAAACGGATTACTTTTTTATCTGTAGGCAAGTAGTCCTCTACAATCGGGTCAGCTGGTGCCAAAAGCAAAGAACCTGGTGCCATACCATCAGCAATTTGCATTTTCCCTTTAGCAATCTCCGAACGGTCTTTGAAAAAGGCCAAATGGGCTTCTCCAACCAAGGTTACAATGGCTGTCTTAGGATGAGCCAATTCAGACAAGAGGTGGATATCCCCCAAGTGATCCTGCCCCATCTCCAAGACCAACTTTTCTGTCCCTTCAGGCATGTGGAGAACTGTGTAGGGAAGGCCAATCTCGTTATTGTAATTGCCTTGCGTTTTGTAGGTTTTGTAGGTTGTTGATAGCAAGTGGGCCAACATATCCTTGGTCGTTGTCTTGCCATTTGAACCTGTAACAGCAAAGACATCTACTGCCGTTTTTTCAAGATAGTAGGCTGCAAGGGTTTGAAAGGCAGTCAAAACATCATCTACTAGAATGTAGGGATGATTTGCAACCTCTTTCTCAGAGAGGGTTACTACTGCACCATTTTCAAAAGCCGTTTCGATAAAGTCATGACCATCACGCGCACCTTTGAGAGGCACAAATAAATCACCTGTCCCAATCAAACGACTGTCAAACTCAGCCTTTTCTAACTGAGCATCCGCAAAAAGACTAACGTCATTTTTAGCTCCAACAGCTTGGGCAACTTCATGGATTGTTAATTTCATTTCTACTCCTTTAAAAAGGGTTGAAGTCCAAGAACTCTAGTCACCATGCAGTGATAGTTCTGGCTTCTACCCTCTCTTTCATTTTTATAGCAAATGCGCTTCGCGCTTGTCAAAACTTTGCTTAGCAAGGTCAACCAAATGCTCGATTAGTTCAGGGTAGCTGATTCCCATATTGTCCCAAAGTAGTGGATACATAGACCACTGGGTAAAACCTGGCATGGTATTGAGCTCATTTAGGAAAATCTCGCCCTTATCGGTATAGAAGAAATCACAACGAGACAGACCGAGGCCACCGATTGCACGGAAGGCTGTTTCTGCATTATGACGCATGACAGCTACTACATCATCACTAATCTTGGCTGGGATGTCCATGGTAATCTTGTTATCGATATATTTGGCATCGTAGTCATAAAAGGCAACATCCTTGACCACTTCACCAGGAAGCGTGCTCTTCACTTCGTAGTTGCCCAAGAGACCAACCTCGATTTCACGGGCATTTACCCCTTGCTCTACCAAGACACGACTGTCATATTGGAAGGCGAGCTCCAAAGCTTGGCGGAGTTCCTCATGGTTTTCAGACTTAGAAATACCGACACTTGAACCCATGTTTGACGGCTTCGTGAAGACTGGATAAGTCAGTTTTTCTTCAACTTCAGCTATTTTAGCAGTCACATCATCACCTTCGACGATAGCCACATAAGGTACTTGGGCAATCCCAGCAGACTCCAAGACACGCTTGGTCGTGATTTTATCCATGGCAAGGCTGGATGACAAGATATTGCAGCCGACATAGGGCATTTTCAAAACTTCAAGGAATCCTTGAACAGAGCCATCTTCTCCCATCGGACCATGAAGAACTGGAAAGACCACTGCGCCTTCTTCGTAGATGGCACTTGGCGCTATTTTCTTATCCCAGTCAATAGTCGCATTGGTCATGAGACGATCTTCTTGACCTGGAGTCTGGCTAAATTCTTGCGTTTTAATAAAGTCACCTGACTGGCTGATGAAGAAAGTCTTGACTGTGAAACGGTCGTAGTTGACCGCACGCATAACACTTTCAGCTGAAAGGACAGAGACTTCACGCTCTGCACTACGCCCACCGTATAAAAGAATAATCGTTTGTTTCATATTGCTTGTCCTAATTCTAATAGAATACTCGTTCTTTAGTATATCATATTTGCTTCTTTTTTGAAACTTGAACATGGTACTAGAATTCAAGAAACATAAAAGAGACCTATAACATCAAAGTCGGTCTCCTTAATTTTCTTATGAATAAATTTAGTTCGTAAATTTGTCTACTCCTACAACTCTGTCCGATTTTCAATGGCTCGTAAGAGTGTGACTTCGTCCGCATACTCGATATCTGCTCCCACGGCTAGACCTCGTGCTAGGCGAGTGACCTTGATACCAGCTGGCTTGAGGAGACGAGAAAGGTACATAGATGTCGCTTCTCCATCCGCTGTCGCATTGGTTGCCACAATCACCTCTGAAACCTCACTATCCATGAGACGGGTCATGAGACTCTTGAGGTTGATATCGTCTGGGCTGATGCCATTCATCGGAGAAATGAGGCCATGCAAGACATGATAGAGGCCGTGGTATTCTTGGATGTTTTCCATAGCAGCCACATCGCGACTATCCTCTAGCACCAAGATGGTTGTCTGGTCTCGAGTCGGATCCGTACAGATTGAGCAAGGGTCATCATCCGTCAGGCGACCACAGATGGAACAATAGGTCAATTCCCGTTTAGCAGACAGGAGATTTTTGGCAAATTCATTGACATCGTCATCAGACATTCCAATGGTATAGAAGGCTAGGCGGGTAGCCGTTTTAATCCCGATACCTGGTAACTTTGAATAGCTATCAATCAGCTTGGCAATAGGTGTTGGATACAGCATAAGTTCCTTTCTAATTCATTGGATGGTGTTGGTGATAAAGATTGATAATGTCGCGTGCAATCGAAGGTCCGACACCGTTTGTAAGGTTGGTGTTATGAGGAAAGACGACTGCGACCGCGATTTGAGGATTTTCGGTTGGTGCATAGGCGACTGCGTTGGTATTATTGGCTTTTTGACCGCCATTAACGTAACTTTCGGCAGTACCCGTTTTCCCGCTGATGGAAACGGCGGCGCCATTTGAAAAGGCACGACCAGTTGTTAGAGCACTCGTTCCATGCGAAACTTGATAGAAACCTTGCTGCAAGATAGCCATATCTGATTCTGAGATATTGACCTTGTTTAGTTCCTTAGTGGCTGTTTCTTGAATCAGACTGCCTAAGCCACCTTGGTCATTGTTTCCATAAATCCCTTCAACGATGTGAGGAGCCAAACGCACACCATTGTTTGCAATGGTTGCGACATACTGGGCTAGCTGCATCGGTGTGTAGTTGTCAAACTGACCAAAGGAATTATTGATATAGTTCCCCAAATCAAATTCTTTTGGCGTAAATCCTGTAGATTCATCTGGGAGGTCAATCCCTGTTGAAGCTCCGAGTCCATATTCCCCAAAGGTTGATCGCAATTTGCCCATTGCAGTCTCTAACTGTCCCGTTGCGACTGTCATATTTGGCGTGTAGGTTTGTCCCATGATTCCTAGCGCAGTTTGAACCATGTAAGTATTAGAAGAGTATTCCAAAGCCTCAACTGCTGTGATAGGGAAAGAGCCATAGGACAAGGTATACCATGAATTGATAGGGGCCGAACCTTGGAAAACAATCGGCTGGTCTGTCAAGGTTTGATTACCTGACAAGACTCCATTTTCCCAACCAGAGCTGATGGTCGCCGCCTTAACAACAGATCCTGGCACAAAGACGTTGGTTATCGTTCCAAGCGAATCTGAACTTAATTTACCGGATTCGACATCATGCTTGACACCTGACATGGCCAGAACTGCACCGGTTTTAGGATTGAGAGCTACAGCGTAGACTCCTTCAGAGTATTTGGCTCCACCGTTACCCAACTCTGAATTGAAGTAGCTCTTGAGTAGGTCGTCCACACCATTCTGGAAAGCTAGGTCAACCGTTAACTTGATATTGTTTCCTTTGCTTCCTTCTTCGACATTTTCCACACTTTCCATATTTCCGTGTTTGTCGAGGTGGATTTCTTTGACGGATCGTTTGCCTTGAAGAACATCTTCATATTGCTTTTCAAGATAGGAAGTTCCCACTCGGTCATTGAGAGAATAGCCTTTTTTGAGATAGGCATCAACTTCTTCTGCTGGAAGTCCTGACTTTTCATTTGAAACGCTACCAACGATTGTTGATAAAGATGTATCCAGTACTTTACGATCCCATGAGGTTGAAATACTGATACCTGGTAATTCCTTGGACGCTGACGCAACGAGAGCAACTTGGGTATCATCTAAGGCATCCGTAGAAATGGTTCCCGTTGCAAAATTTTCAACAGCATTGAGCTGACTAAAGAGATAGATTTCCTTTTTCTGGTCATCTGTATAATTAAGTTGACTCACGTCAATGCTTTCAACCGCATTATTGTAAAGTGTCGCTTCCGATAAGCGGTTCCCATCTGAATCCAGGCGTTTATCGCTTGGCAAGGATTCGACTGTTTTTTTGTAAATATCCTGGTCCGCCAAGTAGTAGTCTGCAATCTGTCGATCTGTCAGATCAGGGGAGGTTACATTTACATATGTGAGGAGTTTCTTGGCTGTCTCCTTCAATTCAGTTGCTGTCATTTTATTGTTTCGTGTGAAAGAAACAACTTGCTTGACAGTGTTTTCTACCAAGGGTTTCCCTGCTGCATCATAAATCTGTCCACGAGCTGAACTGGTTGTTACCCTTGTTTGGCTGGCTGAGGCCAATTTTGTTTCATAAAAATCCCTATTGAGCACCTGCATGTATAACAAACGACCAATAATGGCCATAAAGAGCAGGATGACAATCGCAAATAATAAATTAAGCCGAATCGGAATCGAATGGCTATTAAATTTTCTCATACAACTAAGACTCTTTTCTAGAAAAATTCCCGATTTCCACCTTTATTTTCCCTAAAATAATAGAGTAAATAGGTGAAGCTCAGTACATTTCATTGTACCATATTTTACGGAGAAACTCTTGAAAAAGTCGAAGCATTTTTTGACTTTTAACTGAAAATGCCTTTTTATTTGGTTATCCTAACTTCTATGATATAATGATAGTAATAGTTAGGAAAGCGTTAACTTTTAAGACTTTGACTCATAAAAAGGAGCCTCATGAACAAGCCAGATATCGCAACCATAATCGACCTCCATTTTGAAGAATTAACCGAGCTCGAGCAAGAAATCGCTCGCTATTTTTTACAAGCTGAAACGATCCAAGATGATCTCTCTTCTCAGCAAGTTACCCAAAAATTACATATCTCCCAAGCAGCCTTGACCCGCTTTGCCAAAAAGTGTGGTTTTACAGGCTACCGAGAGTTCGTCTTTCAATACCAGCATCAGGCTAGTAAACCGGACACTCATTCGCACAAACACAGTCCCTTGACCAAACGTGTTTTGCGAAGCTACAGTATCATGCGAGAACAAACACAGGATTTGATCGACGAAGAACAACTGGAACGCGTCGCCCAATTAATCGATGACGCAGAACGAGTTTACTTTTTTGGGACGGGAAGTTCTGGTCTGATTGCCCGTGAGATGAAACTGCGCTTTATGCGTCTAGGTGTTGTCTGTGAAGCCTTAACCGATCAGGATGGCTTTGCTTGGACGACTAGTATCATGGATGAAAACTGTCTGGTACTTGGCTTTTCTCTATCAGGCACTACCCAATCCGTCCTCGATAGTTTGTTGGATGCCAAGGAAATGGGGGCCAAGACCATTCTCTTTACCAGCGCTCCAAACAAAAACAGTCAGGCCTACACCGAAACGGTCCTTGTCGCAAGCCATAGTCAATCTTCTTACATCCAGCGTATTTCCGCTCAACTCCCTATGCTCATTTTAATAGATTTGATTTATGCCTACTTTTTAGAAATCAATCGCGAGAGCAAGGAAAAAATCTTTAACAGCTATTGGGAAAACAAAAAGCTCAATGGCTATCGTAGACAAAAACGCGTTAGAAAATCCTAGTTTGGTTGAACCAAACTAGGATTGTTTTGTTTTAATACTCTTCGGAAATCTCTTCAAACAACGTCAGCTTCACCTTTCCGTAGGTATAGGTAACTGACCTCGTCAGTCTTATCTACAACCTCAAAGCTGTGCTTTGAGCTACCTACGGCTAGCTTCCCTACTTTGCTCTTTGGTTTTCATTGAGTATAAAATGATAATAGGCACCCAACATCCCTGCGTTATTTTGGGTATGGGAAATTCTAATCGTAAAATAAAACGAGCTATTCTTCAGAAGTACGTTCTATAATATCATAGTTTAATACAAAGTGTAGCGATGTAGTCATTTCCATACCGTGATAAGCGATGTCTTTTGTCACACGATTCATAAAAATCAATCATAGCGTGGCCATTTTTTAGTTGTCCTCTAATCTGACTTTCTAAGGTATGGCTAAATTCATATCCATATTCTGGATTGATGGTGATTTTGCCTTCTTCTTCAAGCTCTCTTGAATTAAAAGGCAGAGAAAACTTTAAAAGTAATTCCTCATCGGGTTTATCCCATACAGTGTCAGCATCATACATGTAAATCCAAGGATTCATAAATCCAACCATTAACAAACCGCCCTTTTTCAATACGCGAGAGGCTTCTTTATACATGTTATCTAAAACTTCTATATATACATTTGAAACCGGATTAAAAACAATATCAAAGGTTTCATCTTCAAATGGAAATGGTTTTGTCATATCACCTTGAACGGTATTGATTTTTAAGCCTTCTCGTTTTGCAACCATTTCATCTCTTTCTAATTGTGATTTAGAAAAATCCATAATGGTGACATCATAACCTTTTGCAGCAAAAACGGGACCCTGCTGTCCACCACCACAAGCTAACCCTAATATCTTTTTCCCCTTGGCTTTTTCAAACCATTCTGTGGGGACTTTTTCCCCAACAGTTAAGGCAACAGAAATTGGATGCTTTCTAACTTCTTCTAATTCTTCCTGTGTCAATGGCTCAGTGTAGTCATTTTTTACATTATTCCATCTATCTTCATTTAATTTTATATAATTACTCATCTTACAATCTCCTCGTAATTTTATATGATTTCGATTTCAGGTGAATAGGTTGCCATTACAGTTTTTTCACCTCTACAAATTCTAATTTGTCAATTTTTCGTCCACCTCATTATATCATTTTTCCACATTTTCTCATTTACTCAAACTAAACACTAGTTGAATTTGATGATAGAATTGCTCTCGCTTCAACATTTCATACAAGGTGGTTATTTTCTCCTAGTTTCTCACGATTACCTCCTTTAGCTTAAATTTTTCAATAAAAAAAGAATTAAGCAAAACAGTTTTCACTCAAGTAGTGATTCAGTGTTTTTCTTAATTCTATAATTCCAAACTAGGATTGTTTTGTTTTGATACTCTTCGAAAATCAAATTCAAACCACGTCAGCTTCACCTTGCCGTACTCAAGTACTGCCTACGGCTAGCTTCCTACTTTGCTCTTTGATTTTCATTGAGTATAAAATGATAATAGGCTCCCAACATCCCTGCTGTATTTTGGTGATGGGCAAATTCTAATCGTGTTTTTTCAGCTAGGCTTGGTACCAAGGCCGCCTTCAAGGCTGTGCGGATCTTCGGTTTGAGGATAGCCTCTTGCCCCATGATCCCGCCACCGAGAATGAGCACTTCTGGATTGGCAACGTAGCAAATATTTGCCAGACCTTTCCCAAGGTAGTCTACCATGCGGTCAATACCAGCCATACAAATCTTGTTTCCTTCAGTAGCTTCCTTGAAAATGCGTCGGCCATTCCACTGATCAACTGGATCACCGTGAGCTGTTGCTACATACTCAACCAAGGCTGTCGTAGAAGCAAGATCCTGAAAAGCTCCATCCTGCATGTGCATGTAACCAACTTCGCAGGCCGAATTGCTAAATCCATGGAAGACTTTCCCATCCATAATCAAGCAACCACCGATACCAGTTCCAATGGTCAAGCAAAGAGTGACACTCGCTCCCTTACCTGAACCAGATACTGCCTCAGCCAGACCTGCACAGTTGACATCATTTTCAATCTCACAAGGAATCGCAAAACTCGTCTCGATTTCCTTCTTGAACTGGGTTCCTGCATAGTTGGGAATCTGAGGGCCAGCATAGAAAATCTCACCCTTATCTGGATCCACCATTCCCGCCGAAGAAATGGCAACACCTGCTACTGGGCCCTTTTCTAAATAGCTGGAAACGATATCTTTTGTCTTTTGTAAGATATGGGGACCACCCTTTTGCGCCTCAGTTGGCATTTCATGCGATTCAACAAGTTGGCCTTCTTGGTCAATCAAACCATATTTGATGTTGGTTCCACCGATATCAATTGCAACGTAGTGTGTCATAAATACCTCCTTATGGATTAGAGGAAGCGCTCCTTGGTTTCACGAATCAAGGCTGCAGCTGCTTCTACAACTGGTCGATCTTCTTCAGTTACTGGTGTCAATGGTGAACGAACTGAACCAATGTTCAAACCTTCATTGATTTTCAAGACTTCTTTGATCACACCGTACATATTTCCATGAGCAGAAGTGAGCTTGCCAATGATTGCATTGATAGCGTATTGCAATTCACGCGCTGTTTCCAAGTCTTTCTCAGCAATCAACTCATTGAGTTTCAATAAAAGTTCTGGCATAGCACCATAAGTACCACCGATACCAGCTTTAGCACCCATGAGGCGTCCACCTAGGAACTGTTCATCTGGACCATTAAAGACGATGTGGTCTTCTCCACCAAGGCTGACAAAGGTTTGGATATCTTGAACTGGCATAGAAGAGTTCTTAACACCGATAACACGAGGATTCTTCAACATTTCAGTGTAGAGACTTGGCGTCAAAGCAACACCTGCCAATTGAGGAATATTGTAGATAACGTAGTCTGTATTTGGAGCTGCAGCACTGATATCGTTCCAGTATTTGGCAACTGAGTATTCTGGCAAGCGGAAGTAAATCGGCGGAATCGTTGCAATGGCATCTACTCCCAAGCTTTCTGCGTGGCGAGCAAGTTCCATACTATCCTTTGTATTATTGCAAGCAACGTGAGCAATGATAGTCAATTTTCCTTTGGCAACTGCCATGACTTCTTCCAAAATCAATTTGCGATCTGCCACACTTTGGTAGATACATTCACCAGAAGAACCATTGACATAGAGACCTTGAACTCCCTTATCAATGAAGTATTGAACCAAGGCGCGCGTACGTTCTGGACTGACTTCTCCTTGATCATCATAACATGCGTAGAAGGCTGGAATGACACCTTCGTATTTTTTCAAATCTGACATAGATTTTCTCCTAAGATTTCTTTTTTTCTGCTGAGAGCAGTTCTATTTTTTACAAGTTTAGTATACACCTTGTGAAAATCGCTTTCAATATCTTGTATACACTTAGATTTTAGTTTCTACTTGTATTTTAGAAACTGTAACGATTGAAAGTAGTTTCAGAAATACCTCATCCTACTGGTATTTGGCGAAAATTTTCTCCATCAATCCTGCTTGGAGAAAGACCAGCAAACCAAAACCAAAGAGGATAAAAGCTGACCCACCCAAAAGGAGAGTGAAGGCGGATAGATAAAGAACCATCACTATGAGAAAGAGAATGGCTAACATGAGGAAGAACCAAGGAAAGTTAAAACTTGCCAAGATAAGCCCTTTTTGCAGCACTTCTTTCCAAGATAAATCATAGCGCGCAGCGATGGGATAACTAGCCAACATCACCAGAGTGAGGAAGATGAGAATCCCCAAACAAATGGCTTTCACAATCTGGAAAGGTAAAGCTGTCTGGCCCCAGAAAAGATAGAGGTCTAAAAGACTTAGCAAAACTATGCCCAACTCTAACAGACCCAACTGAAGCCCCAGTTTCAGATTTTGCTTGAAAGCTCTTAGATAAGTTCTAAAGACTGGCACCCGTCTGCTTCTCTTAATCTCAAACATGGTTTCATAGAGGCTGATTTTCGCCACTCCAATCGTCACAATGGGCAAACAAGAGACGACAAAAAGAAGATTGACTGTGACGATATCCAAGACCTTCTCACTGAAACGCATGAGAAAGTTATCTGTGTCAAATGCTGCCTTGATAAGGCTTACTCCTTTTTGTGCCATGTTTGCTCCTCCTGATTCTTTTAATCAATCAAAATTTTAAAGAGATACTTGCGAACCTTTTCTTCCATCCCTGCGTAGCCATTTGGCTGGTGAGGTTCTCCTGGGAAGAAAATCGCAAAATTGTGATAGCCCAACAAGAGTGGGTATTTTTCATGACAATGGACAAAGCCAATGTCGCTCGCTTCATCGAATGCTACTGCTTCGTCTTTGATACGTGAACCGTAGCTCGAGTATTCATGTCCTTCTACTAGCAAATGCAAGTCTGCATAGTTCTTATGATGCTCAAATTGATCATTTTCAGCTTGATTGAGGACATTTTCCTGAACAACTAGAAAGACCTTGTCCCCGTCAATCTCATACTTACCGAGTTCGAAAGAATCCTTACGGTGCTGATAGAGATAGTCGATAGCCTTGTCTAGATTGGGATGGATTCCCTTGTAAAAGGCGATGTTTTTCAAATCGTCAAAAATCATACTGTTTCCTTCGTTTCTGATAGTTACTATTTTTCAGTTTCGAATTATCCTTCCTCTATTTCCCTGTAACAGTGCGGACGGAAGCAAATTCCTTCGGTATTTCATTCCTAATTTTTGAGCCTTTTGCTCTTTCATTGTCAGTCTCAAAAATTCCGTCTAAGATAAGCGTAAGATGCTTATCTTAGATACCACTAAAGCGGGAAATAGTTACCCTAAAACGAACCTACTCTATCTAGTATCATGAAAAGAGTTTATTCTTAAGTTTATAAGTGTCTGACAAAACTTCACGAAGTAACTGCATACTCTCCATTTTGTAGACACTTATAACTCTGTATTCTCTTATACTCAATGAAAATCGAAGAACAAACTAGAAAGCTAACCCCAGGCAATACTTAAGTATGGCAAGGTAACGCTAACGTCGTTTAAACTCGATTTTCGCAAGATCTTAACCTTTGACCGCTCCCATAGTGATACCCTGAGTGAAGGATTTTTGGAAGACAAGGAAGACGGTTACGATTGGCACGGCTGCAAGAGCTGCACCCGCCATGATCAAACCATAGTTGGTTGCCATTTCGGCCTGCATGGTCGCAACCCCGAGTGAGATGGTCAAGTTTTGACGTGAAGTCAACATAACCAACTGCATAAAATAGTCGTTCCAAGTATTGATGAAGGTAAAGATCGCAAGGGCTGCAAATCCTGGTTTCACGATAGGGAAGGCTACGCTCCAGAAAGTACGAATCTCACCACAACCGTCGATTTTAGCTGATTCAAGCAATTCTGTAGGGATATTTTCACTGAATTGTTTCATAAGGAAGACCCCGAATGGCCATCCAATCAAAGGCAGGATAACTGCCCAAAGAGTATCGTGAATTCCCATGAAGTTGACGATACGTACCAATGGTACAAGGACAACTTGTTTTGGAAGAGCCATGGCAGCGATAAAGACTGCAAAGAGGATGCGCTGACCATAGAAACGTTTTTTAGCCAAGACATAACCTGCTAGAGAAGAGGTTGCACACACTAGGAACATGGTTACCAGTGAGATAAATACAGAGTTCCACATCCACTGCATAGCAGGGTTTTGCACCATGAGTTGTTGGAAGTTCTCCATGGTTGGCATTTTAGGGAACCACTGTGGCGGAATCATAATGGTATCAGGCTGTGATTTGAAGGCACCTGTCAAGATCCAGTAGAATGGAAAGATGAACAGTACGGTCAACAAGAGCAAGATAATCGTTGAAATAACAGTGAAAGCTGTTAAAGGTTTCTTTTGTGTAGGTTGCATAACTGTCTCCTTTCTTTAGTATTCTACGTCGTTTCCGAGGATCTTGAATTGAGCAAAGCTGACAATGGCAATCATCACCGCCAAGAAGACACCGATAGTATTTGCATAGCCATATTCTGTCAATTGGAAAGCTTTTTCGTAAAGGTAGTACATCAGTGTACTTGTTGAGTAGTTTGGACCACCAGATGTCAAGAGCTGAATCAAAGCGAAACACTGGAATGAGTTGATGGTCGTAATGATTGCGATGTAAAGAGTTGTTGGAAGAAGGCTAGGCCATTTGATCTTCCAGAAGACTTGAAACTCAGTCGCACCGTCAACACGCGCCGCTTCAACAAGTGAGTTGTCAATATTTCCCATGGCAGCGATATAGAGGATAATCGGTTGACCAACAGATGTTGTCAAAAGGATGATCATAATCGCTAGCAAGGCCCAGTTTTTATCACCCAGCCAAGAAATGTTTTGGCTGATGACATGGCTTGACTTAAGGACAAAGTTTAGAATCCCTGATAGGGGGTCATAGATCCATTTCCATACAACCGTTACGGCAACACTACCTGTAACTACAGGAAGGAAGAAGACGAAACGATAGAAAGAACGGGCAATCGCATTTTGATGATAGGTTTGAGATGCTACAAAGAGCGAGAAGAGAACCACAATCGGAACAGATCCAATAACCAGGATAACGGTATTGATCAAAGACTTCACAAAGACAGGGTCTTTAAACATACGAATGTAGTTGTCTAAGCCCACAAACTCAAATTTAGTCATGGAGTAGTTGAAGAAACTTGTAATGAATCCCATAATCATAGGAGCCAAGACAAAGATCACAAAGAAGAATAACACTGGTGCTAGGAAAGCGTAGGAAATCACTGTTTCCCGCATACGAATTTTATTGACTTTCACAGTCGGCACCTCTCTTTCAAATAGAATAGTTTTTGATTTTCTTGAACTGTTTTAAAACCAAAATGAAATTTTTTAAGATTCGCTTATGTAAGAACTTCATTTTAATTTCGTGACAGTTCCTACCATTTCAAACAAAAGTCCCCCTTTTCTTACACCATAGTGCACAGGGAAAAGGGGGGAATCAATCTGACTTAGTGCTTATTGTTTTGTAGCTTTTTTGATTGTTTCGTTAGCTTTTTCAGTGAAGGCTTTCAAAGCATCCGCTGGTTTTTCGTCACCATTAGATACAGATTGCAACATTGGGAACCAAAGTGTTCTCATTTCAGCAAATCCGTTGATAGTGTTGTAGTATGGTGAGTAGTATTTAGTCCAGCCACTGATTGTTTCCATACGTTTGTCTTCATAAAGTTTGCCAAATGAAGTACGAACTGGGAAGGCACCTGTACGAACTACGTCTTTAGGACCCCATTCTTTGTCATCTGCGATGAATTGAACGAATTTCTTAGCAGCTGCGATTTTCTTATCGTCTTTGTTGTTAAATACTGCAAATCCGTTTACAAGATATTCAAGAGATGGTTTACCAGAGTCTGATGGGAATGGTACTTCTACCACATCTACCTTACTTGCTTCCAAGAGTTTCGCTTGGATACCGTTTTGAGCTGGTGCCCAAAGGATTGTGTATGATGTTTGACCGTTCGCAAAGTTTTGGATGTCTGCCCCACCGTCAAATTGTGAACCATTGTTCAATAGACCGTCCTTGATCCAGCTAGCAGCTTTTTCAAGACCTTTGACAAATTTAGGATCGTCTGTTGTATATTTGGTTACGTCTTTGTCTGTTACAGAACCGCCATAAAGGTTTGCAACGAAGGCACGTGTTCCTTGGTCTCCCCCTTGACCAGAACTGAACAATGAACCTGGTGTATAGCCTTTATCTTTAAGCGCTTTCAAAACTTTTTCAAAGTCATCAGTTGTCCAACCTTCTTTTACAAGGTTTGCAACTCCAGCATCTTCCAACATTTTCTTGTTCATAGCCATGTAGAATGGAGCTGAACTGATTGGATACATGTAAGCTTTGTCTCCAGCCTTACTTGCTTGTACGATGTTTTCGTTGTTAACATCTTTGACGAATTCGTCTGTGAAGAGGTCGTTCAACTCAGCCAATTTACCATTTTTACCGTATTGGATGATACGTCCTGGTGCGTCAAAGAGTACGTCTGGCGCTGTTCCTGCTTCGATGGCTGTTGTGATCTTTTCTGGACCTGATTTAAAGTCGATGGTTTCCAATTTCACTTTTACATCTGGATTTGCTTTTTCAAAAGCTTCGATGATTGATTTTTCATATGTTCCAACACCGTCACCCGTTTTTTCTTGTGTGAAGACTGGGAATGCCCACCAAGTAATTTCTGTTTTTCCGCTATCGCTACTAGAACTTCCAGCATCTTTACTTCCACCAGAGTTACCACAAGCCGCAAGGCCAAGAATCGCAGCACCCGCAAGTACTGTACAAGCTAGTTTTCTAAATTTCATTTGTATTCTCCTAATTGATAAGCGTATCCATATTGGATAATGAGTTCTTTATATTTGTATACGTTTTCATTTCATCCGACGCATCGACCACTCTCCTCTTTTTTGAGATTGTGTTATTTAAGACCGGCAACAAAGCGCTCCGTAATCTCTTTTGGTCTAGTAATCGCACCACCAACAACGATACCTCGCACCCCATATTCAAGGATTTGCTTAGCTTGTTCTGGTGTATGAATCTTCCCTTCAGCGATGACATCCACACCGGCATCGCAGAGTTTTTTGATTAGTTCAAAGTCTGGACCATCTACCTTAGGACTATAAGAGGTATAACCTGATAGGGTTGTTCCAACAAAATCAATCCCTGCTTCGACCGCTGCTATTCCCTCTTCAAAGGTACTGGTATCAGCCATTAAGAGTTGATGCGGATACTTTTCTTTGACTTGTCGAATAAAGTCTTGGATTTCCAAACCGTCGTAACGTTCACGTTTGGTACAATCCAGAGCAATGACCTCAATGTCTAGTTCAGCCAGTTCATCAACTTCTCTCATCGTAGCTGTAATGAAAGGCTCCTGTGGCGGATAGTCACGTTTGATAATCCCGATAATCGGGAGTTTCGTAACCTCCTTAATCTCCTTGATATCGCGAACACTGTTTGCTCGGATACCGACTGCTCCACCTTGCTCAGCCGCTTTGACTAGCAAGGGAATGACTCCTCCCGCTTCTGTATAAAGCGGTTCGTGAGGAAGTGCCTGGCAAGAGACAATGATTCCATCTTTGATTTGTTCAATCAAGGCTTCTTTGCTAATCTGTGGCATCCTCTTTCCTCCCTTTCTTGTTCTTATGGGCTTATTATATATCATTTGTTAAGCGCTTTCAATAGCTTGTGGTAGAATAGATTTCAGTTTCAAAACTATTTTATAGAACAGACTATCCTGAAAGTAGTTTCAGACCTCTTATGATTTCGAATCAACCTGAATGTCGTCAAAAAAAGATAGCAGGCTGAAAAACCTGCTATCTCTTCTGAGAGTTACTCAAATAGCTTTTTCTTATTATTCTTTTCTCTTCTTGCCAAATGCAAACAAGGATAAAAGAACACCTGCAAGACCAAGGGAAATCAGTGAGTTTGTTTCCTTACTTCCCGTATTCGGAAGTTCATCTTGTTTAGCTGCTGGCGCTTGATAGGTCACATCTTGGCCTAGAGACAGTTTGTTGTCTGCAGCTGCTAATACTAGATTGGTGTCTCCCTTGTACTCTGGCACTTCAAGGACTGCTGCCTCAGCACCATTGACACCACCCTTATACTCTGGCAGGTCATTTGAAGCTGCCAAGACAAAGTTAGCACCTCCTCTATATTCCGGAAGCTCGTTTGAGGCTGCTAGAACTGCATTAACTCCACCCTTGAACTCTGGAAGTTCATGGACTGCCGCCTCAACAGCGTTGACCCCACCTGTAAATTCAGGCTTTTCAACCGTTGGCGCTGCTTCTTCGCCTACTGTTGATAATGGACCGGTGTACTCTGGCAGCTCTGCCACTGGGGCTTCCTCAGCATTGACACCACCAGTGAATTCTGGTTTTTCTACTGTTGGAGCTGGTTCTTCACCTACTGTTGCCAATGGTCCAGTGTACTCTGGTATCTCTGCCACTGGGGCTTCCTCAGCATTAACACTACCTGTGAACTCTGGAACCTCATGGATAGCAGCTTCACTGCCATTAATACCATCGCTTAGTTTAGAGCCAGCTAAAGAAACTGGTAAATTGTGCATGCTTTCAATTGCACCCTCAGCTAGACCTGTAATCCTTTGACCCATATCCTCTGGGTCTATTGTGAATAAGAGAGTTTTTGTATCGTACTGAGTCATAAAGGTTGCTGTCTTGCCATTTGCCAATTGAAGGGTCGGAGCCTTGTTTACCAATACTTCCGAATCGAACTCCATGGCAATAATACCTGGCCATTTTTGGATAGCATATTTTACTTTTGCTTCTTTAGGAGAAATTCTGTCTTTGCTTAAGAAATCCCAGTTGAATTTCTTATAGGATAAAGTATAATCGTTTTGATTGCCATCCGCATGCTCATAAAGCAAACCATATTCGCCATTTCCGAGTTCTTGGAGCGAGTTGTAAGCAAACTTACCACTTTGTATAGGATTGTGTTTTAGCCATGTCAACTCACCATTCTCCTCAACACGAGCCAGGTGAACCAAACCATTGTTGCGTCCAGGGCCACCAGCATTGCTGAGTAGAATGTATTCCTTCCCTTCATGCATGGTGTGAATAGCGGACATTTGAACATAAACGTCTTTTACTTGAGGATAACGTTTGATTTCCTTATCCCACGTTGCTCCCCCATCATGACTGGTCGCAACCTGAAGATCACCAGTCAACCCACGCATAAAGAGCTTGAGATCCCCATTATTCAACTGAACAACAGTCGACTCCGTATTTTGGGCGCCTGGATTATTCATGGTTGAAGAGTGAATGGTTTGGTTGCCTACTGGGCGGTTATCATTAACTGCTTCCCCTGCTTGCCATGTTTCTCCATGATCATCTGAATAAATTACACGAGATGATTGAGAACCACTTAGGTAGGAAACGTTGTTTGTTGTATAAACTGGAATCACAAGTCTTCCCTTATGAGGTCCTGTACGTAAGGCAATCCCCGTACCAGGTCCAGTTCCTAGGAAGTGCATCCAATCTTTCCGAATCCCATGTGTAATATCTTTTGGTGCAGACCAAGTCTTCCCATCGTCATCACTGTAGGACATCCATAGGTAGTTGGTATTGGAAACTCTAAAAATATTCTTTTCGCTATATTCAAAATAAATATTTCCGATTAACTCATTCCCTTTATACAAATCTCCCTTATCGCTGTAGGCTGGTTTTTTAGGGTCAACGACAACACGATAATCTGTCTTTCTATTTTGAGGGTCGAAAACCTCTCCGTTTTCTCGAATTGTATAGCGACCTGATTCTCCTTGCTTATATAAAACTTGATAAACTTTATCTCCCACTTGTTCATAAGCTTTCGGAGCTTGCCCCGGCAATGAAAATACTGCCTTACTTTCAAGGAACATGTCATAAATTGCAAAAATTCTCTTTGTTTCAGGGTCTTGCACCAAGGCCATATCAATATTGACTGGAGATGGCCAAACTGCATGTTTAGCATGCTCATTGTCACGAGGATTTGAGATTACGATTCGGTCTCCCCATGTTTTTCCATTATCTGAGCTGCGACGAACAACCATTCCAATATCTCCCCAGTCAGAATGGTGCAAACGTCTTTCATCCGTTCCTGCAATCAGCGTTCCTTTATCTGTCTTGAGAAGAGCTGGGATACGATAACTCTTGATACCATCTTTATTTGGTTGATTGTTCCTACCACCTTCAAAGACGTCTTCTTTCTCAGTGACTTTTGCTCCCTCAGGAAGTTTCTGTTCCAATTCACCTCTTTCAAATAATTGACTCCGTGTTTGAACTTCATCTGGGCTTAAAGCACGATCATAAACAGTTAGGTTTCGAACTTGTAGGTTTGATGCCCAAACTGTTTTATTGCCCCGTTTGGTTGCTCCAAGTTGAGCTTGATTAACATCTGGCATATCTTTAATGAAGTTACCAGATTTGAGACTTGTACGGGATAAGACACCGTTCACATAGAGACGAACTCGACCATGAGGTAACTCCGTTGTCGGTTGTTCAACAGTAAAGGTCACTGAATTCCATTGTCCAGGGCGAACTTTCAAAGGAGCATCTGTATACTTATCATAGAACTGCTCCCCGTTAGCGCCACGCCCTTCAATAAGAGCTGTATTATCAAGGACCGAAATAGTAAAGTACTCATTTTCCTTGGTGTCACTGGATACAGAGAAGAGATTGTAAAAGCGTGGAGCTGATGCATCTGGTTTGAACTCCATGTGAACTGTAGCATTTTTTAGTTGCTTTAGTTTGTCTAGTTCATTTGATAAATCAACTCTCTGACCATTTGCTGCATTGGTTTCAACATCTTCTTTTTCAAGGACAGGATTAGCATTTTTTAAATCTCTTGAGTAATAGTCACGAGGAATAGCACCCTGATCCTCTGATTCCTCTTCCTTATTTGTTCCTTCTGCAGGAGTTTCCGTAGAGGATGGGGTTTCTGATTCTGCACTCTCATTTTTTTTCAAATGATCTTGGTCCACCTCAACGCCGTTGTCTTGAGCTGCTGCCAATTTACCAGCCAAATCCTTATCCAAATGAGCAAGATCTCCCGAGGACGCTTCTTTTGGCAATTCTGATAAACCTTGACCAGGTTCGACAGTTTCTGTATTGGCTCCTGCTGCATTGGCTTGCTCTTGAGCTAAGACTGGATTTGCTCCAAATACTACTGTACCAATCACTACAGATGCCGCCCCAACTGCAAATTTTCGAATTCCGTATCGCTGTTTCCGATCTAAAGATTTGTAATTCATGTTTGTCCTTTCATTTTTCATAAAATAAAGCGCTTTCTTTTTCTTTGAAAATTTTTATTGTCTCTCAAGAGACAAGTTTTACAAGAAAGTATCCAACTTAATGAGAGCTCCCAATCCTCTCCCATTTTCTGCTGAGCCCGAGTTTTTAACCACCCGGCAGCCTTTTTCCTCCTTTCACAAGTGACTTTTCCTTTATTATACAATAAAGTCTTATATTTATATCTGTGTTCCCACAGAATAGATTTTACTTTTAAGAATATTTTAATATTTTAAATTTTCTAAAAGTACTTTCAGGTTTTGGACATAAAAAGAGAGCTCCTGGGCTCTCTCATTCATTATCTTACGTACTTAAAAGGAATCTCACTGCCACAGAGCCAGTTATAGACTTGGTCATTGACAAAAACATTCATGGCTTCGTGAGCATACTCTGGCATGATGCGATAGGCCTTGTCGCAAGTTAGGCGGTTGTAAATCGCAAACTGGGTAATAGGATAGCAAACATCGTCATCCAAGCCCGTAATCATCTTGACCTCTCCTTTGATACGATGGGCAAGATTTTTCACATCGATATAGGCAAGGGTCGCCATGATTTCCTCCTCTGTTTCATGGAAGGGATCGTGGAACTTGAAATAACGGAAGAGTTCATCATAGGCTTCACTGGTATTGCCAATCTCAAGTACTCGTCTAAAGTCGGACAAGAAGGGATAGATGGCAACTGTTCGCTGAATCCGAGGATTGAGCGCTGCTGCAACTAGGGCTAAAGCCCCACCTTGTGAGGCACCATAGCTAGAAAGTCTTTTCTCATCCACCTGAGGCAGACTAGCAATAATTTCAACCAACTGGTAAATATCCAGATAAACATCCTTATAAAAGAGATGTTCACGACCTTCCACAGTACCACGGATGATATGCCCCTTCACCGTATTTCCTAGTGGAGAGCGCAAGCCGTCTTGAGAATAGCCCGACTGACCACGAACGTCCATGGAAACAACACCGTAACCAGCCACAGTATAGGCCAGCATGTCGGCCCAGTCCCAGCCACGTCCCATATAGCCATGAAAGTGGAAGATTAGCGGAACCTTCTCCTCAGTCTTTGGAAGGACGATTCGTGCATAGACCTTGCCTTCATTAGTTCCTTCAAAGGTCAGCTCATAACACTTGACTTGAGGAATGTGGAAATCTCTTTCCTCCAACTGGTAGGCTGGAAGAGATGAAACTTTTTTGACCTCTTCATCCCAGAAAGCATCAAAGTCTTCTGGAATCTCATCCCGTCCTTTATAAGTCTTAATTTCTTCTAGCAAAGCTGGATTTTTCATAGCATGCTCCTTTAGTTTTGTAATCGCTATCATAACTCTAGCATATCTAGGAAGGCAATGCAAGAAAGAATTCTAAATAGAAAGTGATTTTAGATTCTCTTTCCTCAAACCTATCGCCTGAAAGTAGTTTTAAAAATAAAAAGAGCGTTTCCGCTCTCTGTGTATCAATAGGTGCTAGCTCCTTTCTCTAGTTTGACGGTTTGGAATTTCTTTTGGTAGGTTACTTTAATCGTCATGTGAGAGTCCTCGTTTCTTTTTGATGATTCTAGTATAAGGCCCAAACCTAAAAGCTAGCTTAAGTTTTCCTTAGAGAAAGCTTATACTCAATGAAAATCAAAGAGCAAACTAGGAAACTAGCCGCAGGTTGCTCAAAGCACTGCTTTGAGGTTGTAGATAAGACTGACGAAGTCAGTTACATATATAATCCAAGGCGACGTTGACGTGGTTTAAATTTGATTTTCGAAGAGTATTAATCTAGATGTTCTTTCTTTTCCAGATGGAGAGCAATCATGCGCCATTCTGGATCCTCTTGCCAACCTTCTATCGAACTAATGTAGCTGGCAACCTTTCTGGCTTCTTCTAAAATCGGAAAATCTTCGATAATATCCGCCACTTGAAACTCTGGAAGTCCTGACTGTCTGGTTCCAAAAATCTCACCAGAACCACGCATTTTCAAATCTTCCTCCGCAAGGACAAATCCATTGGTCGTTTCTGTCATGATGCGCATGCGGTCCTTCCCAGACTCAGTCTTAGGATTAGCCACAAGAACAGCATAGGACTGCTTGTCACCCCGACCCACACGGCCTCTGAGCTGGTGAAGCTGACTGAGACCGAACCGGTCGGCATCCATGATAATCATGACGGTCGCATTGGGAACATTAACCCCAACCTCAATAACCGTTGTCGAAACCAGAATATCCGTTTTTCTCTCTTTGAACTCCTGCATGATCTGGTCTTTTTCGTCACTCTTCATCTTACCATGTAGGAGGGCTACTTCTGCCTTGCCAGCAAAATGAGCTGTCAACTCCTCAGATAAGGCAATAGCATTTTTCAGATCCAGAGCTTCAGATTCTTCGATCAGGGGAGAGATAACATAGGCTTGCGAACCTTTTTGGATTTCCCCCTCTAACCAAATCAAGACCTGAGGCAGCTGCTCATGCTTAATCCAGCGCGTCACAATGGGCTTCCGCCCTGCTGGCATCTGGTCGATAATGGAAACATCCATATCGCCAAAGGCTGTGATAGCCAGCGTCCGTGGAATGGGCGTCGCCGTCATCATGAGAACGTCAGGATTATCTCCTTTTTCTCGTAAAATACGCCTTTGGCCCACACCAAAACGGTGCTGCTCATCGATGATAATCAAACCAAGACGAGCATACTGCACCCCATCCTGTATCAGAGCGTGAGTTCCGATAATAAAGTCAGCCTCACCCTTGGCAATGGTCTCTAAAACTTCTCTTTTTTCTGCAGCTTTTAAGGAACCTGTCAAGAGAGCCAGTTTCAAGTCTGGAAAAAGGTTCTGTAAACTCTCAAAGTGTTGCTCTGCTAGGATTTCTGTCGGCACCATGAGAGCCGCCTGGTAGCCAGCCGTCACCGCTGCAAACATGGCCAAGCCAGCAACCACCGTTTTTCCGCTCCCCACATCTCCTTGCAGGAGACGATTCATGTGGTGGTCGGACTGCATGTCGGCCAAAATTTCCTGCAAACTCTTTTCCTGAGCTTGGGTTAGGGCAAAAGGCAGATTTTCTTTAACGGCTGTCACTTTTTCCTGGGACCAATTCAGAACCAGACCGCTTCCCTGAACTCTATTTTCAGACTTGAGTGACTGCAACTGCATTTGGAAGTAAAAAAGTTCCTCAAATTTGATCCGACGAAGGGCCTGCTTGTATTCTGCTAAATCCTTAGGAAAATGCATGGCACGAACGGCCTGACAACGGGACATGAGTTTGTATTTATCAAGTAAAGGCTGGGGAAGATTTTCCTCTATCAAGAGGTCCAACCCCTGATCAAAGGCTGTCTTGATGACCTTGACCAGACTGGCCTGACTGATTCCTTGAGCCAGACGATAGACAGGTTGGAGGTCATCCTCAACCTGAGCCAGGACCTTCATCCCAGTCAGACTGGCCTTGGCACGGTCCCATTTCCCAAAGACAGCAAGAGTTGCACCCAACTCTATCTTATCAGCCAGATAGGGTTGGTTAAAGAAATTCACCGCAAAAACAACTTCTCCCTGCTTGAGACTAAAACGCAAGCGATTACGCTTGAAACCATAATACTGGACACTAGCAGGAGTCACGACTTGACCAGACAGAACTGCCTTTTCCCCATCTTCCAGATCTAGGACCTGCTTGGTCTTGAAATCTTCATAACGGAAAGGAAAGTAGAGCAAGAGGTCTTGCAAGTTTTCAATTCCTAGTTTGGCGTATTTCTCTGCTGACTTTGGCCCCACACCAGGCAAGACATGCAAGGGTTGATGTAGGTTCATGCTCCACTCCTTTCTTTTTAATAATATTCTCTAGGAATGCGGTCACTGAGGAGACAAACCACCTCATAGTTAATGGTTCCACGGTAGGTCGCTACCTGAGTTGCTGTGATTTCCTGGTCACCATTGCTACCGATCAGGGTTACTTTTGTTCCGAGCGGATAAATCTTAGGCAGACGAATGGTGATTTGGTCCATAGATACTCGTCCGACAATTGGGCAAGCTTGTCCATCTACCAAGACAGTGAAATTTTGCATATCTCGTGTCCAACCATCCGCATAGCCGATTGGCACGGTCGCGATGACTTGCTCGCTATCCGCCTGATAGGTGGCTCCATAGCCCATGCAAGCTCCAGCTGGAACTGTCTTGACATGAACCAGAGCAGACTCCAAGGTCAAGGCTGGAGTCAAGTCATAAGGCAAGTTCAGAACCTCTCCACTTGGATTGAGACCATACATGGAATCTCCCATACGAACTGCATTGAAAATAGTCTCTGCATGCCAGAGGGTCGTTGCTGAGTTGCTGGCATGAACCAGCTCTGGAACTTCCTTCATACTTGCCAAAATAGCTTTAAAGCATTCTAACTGCTGATTAAAGTAGGTATCTGATTCCTCATCTGCAGTCGCAAAGTGGGTAAAAATTCCTTCAACGCGAGCACCATGTTGCTTGAGCAAGTCTTGAGCCAGATCAGCTTCACTGGCCTCTCTAAAACCAATTCGTCCCATTCCTGAATCAATCTTGAGATGGACAGTCAAGTCAGTTAAATCTGCTTTCTTGTCTAACAGCGCTTGAATCCACTCCAATCCTGCCACTGTCAAGGTGATGTCGTATTCTTTAGCTAGAGCAACAGCTTCTATTTCAGAAACTCCTAAAATGAGGATTTTCTTGTTTATACCTGCTTGACGCAACTCGATAGCTTCATCGATATTGGAAACGCAAAATCCATCAACAACATCCTGGATCTCCGTTGCAACAGCTACCGCCCCATGTCCATAAGCATTAGCCTTGACTACTGCAAATTTGAGCGTACCATTAGGGATATGACTTCCCATTTGTTGTATATTTTGTCGAATGGCTCCCAGATATATCAGAGCCTTGGTTGGTCTATGTGGACTAGCTTTCATGATTTTCCTCCAAAATGACACTGGCTGTCACAAACTGATCTGTATGGCTGATCGACAGCCAAATCTTTCCTGAAAATGGCGACTGACTAAAATAAGGAGCCCCTCGTTCATTGTTCAAAACTTCCAAATCCTGAAAGGTCAGTTTTCCAATACCAGTTCCCATAGCCTTGGAAAAGGCCTCCTTAGCCGACCAGCGACCAGCCAAGTATTCGATTTGTCTGCGCCCTTTGAGACTGGTAAAGCGCTCCATTTCTTTAGCAGTCAGCACGCGCTTGGCAAAGCCCTCACGTCGTGTAACTGCATTTTCTATCGAAGCCAATTCTTCGATGTCAATTCCGTGTCCAACTATCATACTCACAAAAGGAGCTGAGATTCCCCCAACTCCATCCTTTTCACTTATTTTGTTAAGGTAGTATAAATTTCTTCTACCAAGGCTACTGTATTTTCCCAACCTAGACAAGGGTCAGTTATAGAGCAACCGAAGACCTCTGGTTGATTTTGGCGACCATCAGCTAGGTAAGATTCGATCATAAAGCCTCGAACCGTCTTTTTAATCTTTTCATTCCAGTCACGATTCAGCAAGGCTTGACGAACAATGCGAATTTGTTCCATATACTGCTTGCCTGAATTATCATGATTGGTATCGATGATAATGAAGGGATTTTCAAGCCCCATAGTCTCATAGCGATTGATGGCATTTAAGAGGGTTTCATAGTAGAAGTTGGGTTCATTTTTACCATATTCGTTCATGGCGCCACGAAGGATAACGTGGGCCAAGGGATTTCCTGAAGTTTCCACTTCTTGACCGTGGTAAAGGAAGGTTTGCTTGTTTTGAGCTGCATAGATAGCATTAAACATGACCCCAAGGTTCCCAGATGTCGGATTTTTCATCCCAACCGGAGCATCAATCCCAGAGGCTACAAAGCGGTGTTCCTGGTCTTCCACCGAACGAGCCCCTACAGCATGGTAGCTGACCAGGTCATCAACCAAAACGAGGTTTGACGGATAGAGCATCTCATCAGCTGTTGTCAAGCCAGTTTCGGTAATCACACGGTAGTGGAGCTGACGAACAGCCTGCAAACCATTGATGAGACTAGGCGCTTCGCTGGTATTTGGTTGATGAATCATGCCCTTATAGCCATCTCCATTAGTACGAGGTTTAGCCGTATAGACACGCATCACGATAAAGATTTTATCTGCAACTTTTTTCTGTAAGTCTGCTAAACGACGAGCATATTCGAGCACAGCTTCTTCATTGTCTGAAGAACACGGTCCCATCACCAAAAGGATTCGGTCGTCCTCACCCGAGATGATGGCTGCCAACTCTCTATCGCGGGCTTCTTTCTTTCGCAAGGCTTCAGGTGACAACTGGGTCGCAGCCTTGATTGCTTCAATATCAATTTCTTGACCTTTTTCGATAAATGCCATCTTACTCTCCTAGCGTTTGGTAAATTTCGCGAACAAGTGCTTCTGTGTTGTCCCAGCCTAGACACGGATCTGTAATGGACTTACCAAAAACTTCTGGCTCATTTTGACGTCCATCTTCCAGATAGGACTCAATCATAAAACCACGAACATATTTCTTAATCTTCTCATTCCAGTCACGGTTAATCAAGGTCTGACGAACGATACGAATTTGATCCATGTACTGCTTGCCTGAATTATCATGATTGGTATCGATGATGATAAATGGATTTTCCAAGCCCATCTTTTCGTACTGATCAATGGTATCCATCAAATTGTCATAGTAGTAGTTAGGAATATTTTTCCCGTATTCATTCAAGGCACCGCGAAGAATGGCGTGGGACAATGGATTCCCCGTTGTTTCCACCTCTTTACCGAGGAAGAGGAAACTCTGTTTATTTTGTGCTGCATAAATCCCGTTAAACATGACATTGAGATTTCCAGATGTGGGATTTTTAAATCCTGTTGAAAAGTCTGCTCCACTCGCTACAAAACGGTGCTGTTGATCCTCTACAGAACGAGCTCCAACAGCCATATAAGAAATCAAATCATCCACCAGCGGAAGATTTTCAGGATAAAGCATCTCATCCGCTGTTGTCATTCCCGTCTCGGTAATCACGCGGTAGTGGAGCTGACGAACAGCCTTGATCCCATTGATCAAGCTAGGAGCTTCTGTCGCATTTGGTTGATGAATCAAGCCCTTATAGCCATCTCCATTGGTGCGAGGTTTAGCCGTATAGACACGCATGACCATAAAAATACGGTCTTTGACCTCTTCTTGCAAAGCAGATAGACGCTTGGCATACTCAAGAACCGCCTCTTCGTTATCAGATGAACATGGTCCTATCACCAAGAGAATACGCTGGTCTTCCCCACGAATGATGGCTTCCAATTCCTGATCACGTTGATTTTTTCTCGCAAGAGCCGCTCCCTCTAATTTAGACAAGGCGCGAACTTCTTCAATGTTAATTTTAGGACTTTTAGCTTTAAATACCATGATTCATCTCCTTATAAAGCAAACGGACACCAAGCAAAAAATGATTTTTACCAGGTATCCGCCTGTATCTTATCTCATATTATTGTCTCTTTCCATGACAGTTCTTGAATTTCTTACCTGATCCACATGGGCATTGGTCGTTCCGTCCGATTTGGCTCAAGTCCAAATCTTCTGGAAGGCTTGCCTGCTGCGCTGCGATATTACGAGTCGCAGTTGTACTGATATTGTGTTCAGTTTGCGGACGTTCTTGTTCATGGATTTGTGCTTTCATCATCAAGCGGGTCACATCGAATTCAATCGATCCAATCATGTCGTTAAACATGCGGAAACCTTCTGCTTGATATTCTACAACTGGGTTGTTTTGAGCATATCCACGAAGACCAACAGCATTTCGCAACTGGTCAAGAGCATCGATATGGTCTGTCCACTTGTTGTCTACAACACGTAGAATCAAGACTTTTTGGAATTCTTTCACTGCATCTTCGTCACGAAGCTTAGCAACTTGGCTGTCATAGACTTTCAAGGCACGTTGGAAAAGTTCATCTTTGATAGCTTGGTCTGACAGACCTGCAAGATCTGAACGGCTAATTGAATCTTCTGGAAGCAAGTTATACTTAGCAAAGTTCAAGATTGCTTCCAATTTTTCATCTTCCTTAGAACGTGCATGTGCATCCACGATACGTCCAATGGTACGACGAATCATAGCATGGATTTCTGGTGCCAAGTCACGATCTGCAGTAATGACATCATAACGTTGTGCATAGATGATCTCACGTTGTTCACGCATAACATCATCGTATTGAAGGACTTGTTTACGAGTGTCGTAGTTGTTTCCTTCGACACGTTTTTGAGCTGCTTCAACTTGACGCGTTAACATGCGAGATTCGATGGCTTCGTCAGACATATTGAGACGTTCAAAGACACCTTTCAAACGTTCTGAACCGAAACGTTTCATCAAATCATCTTCAAGAGACAAGTAGAATTGTGACTCACCTGGGTCTCCTTGACGTCCTGAACGTCCACGAAGCTGATTATCAATACGGCGACTTTCGTGACGCTCTGTACCAATGACGCAAAGACCACCAAGTTCACGAACTCCTTCACCAAGCTTGATGTCGGTACCACGACCGGCCATGTTGGTTGCGATGGTAACGGCACCACGTTGACCAGCGTTCATGATGATTTGCGCTTCTCTGTAGTGGTTCTTCGCATTCAAGACTTCGTGAGGAACACCTGCTGCTACCAATTTCTTAGAAAGGAAGTCACTCGTTTCAACGGCAACTGTACCTACCAAGACCGGCTGACCTTTTTGGTAACGAGCTTTTACATCTTCAACTACAGCCTTAAATTTCGCATCAAGACTTGCATAAAGAAGGTCTGAGTGGTCGATACGTTGAATTGGACGGTTAGTTGGGATTGGGATAACACGAATGTTGTAGATTTCGCGGAATTCTTCTTCTTCTGTTTTACCAGTACCTGTCATACCTGCCAATTTCTTATACATACGGAAGAGGTTTTGGTAGGTAATAGAAGCTGATGTCTTGGTCTCATCTTGGATTGGCACACCTTCTTTTGCTTCAATCGCTTGGTGCAAACCATCAGAGTAACGACGACCTTCCATGGTACGACCTGTAAATTGGTCGACGATCAAGATTTCCTGCTCTTCACTAACCACATAGTCGATATCGAGAATCATGATATAGTTGGCACGGAGGGCATTGTCGATAAAGTGAGTAAGAGCTACATTTTCAATGTCGTAGAGATTTTCTAATTTGAAGTAGCTTTCAGCCTTGTCAATACCAGAATCTGACAAACCGATCGTCTTAGACTGAACGTCAATGATATAGTCGTCCTTGTCCAAAGATTTCACGAAGTGGTCCGCCATATGGTAGAGTTGGCTTGTTTCAACTGCGTTGGCACCTGAAACGATCAATGGTGTACGAGCTTCGTCGATCAAAATTGAGTCAACCTCATCGACCAAGGCATAATTGAGTGGACGTTGCACCATGTTTTCTGCACGAACGACCATGTTGTCACGAAGGTAGTCGAAACCAATCTCTGAGTTTGTTGAGTAGGTAATGTCGCAAAGGTAAGCCTCTTTTTTCTCCATTGGAGATTTAGCTGCCAAGTTGATCCCTACTGACAAACCGAGCCATGAGTAGAGCTCACCCATCTCAGTCGCGTCACGTTCTGTTAGGTATTCATTGACTGTAACTACGTGAACCCCTTTACCTGCAAGGGCATTGAGGTACACTGGCATGGTCGCCGTCAAGGTCTTCCCTTCACCGGTACGCATCTCTGGAACGTCACCATGGTGAAGAACGATTCCCCCCATTACCTGAACCTTATAAGGGAAGAGCCCAAGGACACGTTTTGCAGCTTCACGAACTACTGCAAAAGCCTCATATAGCAATGAATCAAGCGATTCACCCTTGTTGTAACGTTCTTTAAATTCGTCAGTTTTCGCTTTTAGTTCTTCGTCTGACATTGCAGCCATTTGGCTCTCATAGTTAAGAACCTTATCAGCCATCTTTTCCAGACGACGAAGTTCTCCTTTATCATTTTCAATAATCGTTTTTAAAATATTAGCCATGATTTTCCTTACTTTTTATTCTGAATATTTTAGAATGTTCTTTTAATTTTAGCATATTTACCATTATTTTTCAAGAAAGAATCCTTAATTTACAACGGAAAAGGCCAGCCAAAATTCAGCTTTTTTTGCATAAATCTTCTGTGGCTCTTTTTTTGTTTTTTGTTCGAGATGCATGCTTGATGATCCAAGCACAACTTGGACTTAGCTCCTCCTTTTGCCAAGTTTGAAGAATCTTTTCAAACTTATCAGGGTCTTCCTTGTACAAATCATTTAGATTATTGGCTACACTTTTTTGAATAGACTTATCTCTATCATCTTTTAGATTGGTCAGAATAGTGGTGAAATCCTCAAAATAATCCAATACCACGGTTTGTCTCTTAGCCCAAGGCAGACGGATACGCATACATTCGCTGGCAAGTCTGCGAACGCGCAAATTTTCATCCTGACTCCATTCTAACAGCAAAGTCATTGTAGCCTTAGGATAGCGAGCCAGCAAGGGCCTCATAGAAAATTCTCCAGTAAATCGCTTGGTTAGTTCCTTACTAAAGGCCGCGCTCAATTCAAATTCCTTGTCTCCATATAGCTCTACATATTTTCCGATTGGCCAAAGCCAATATCCTTCTGAGAACATACCTAAACCACCCTCTAACTCAGGACCCAAAATTTTCTCAAAAACCTTGAGAGAGTCCTCATAAGATAGGGGGAGGCAATCTTTGATACTTTTAGCCAAGAGTTCTTGACGCTGGCTAAACTCCAAATTTTCCAAGTCTTTTTCTAACAAGAGCCTAAACTTTTGTCCATCAAATGTAGGGGACGCTTCTTTCAACCGTCGACTCAAATCCCTAGCATAAGCCAAGTCATAATAATCTTTTACTTTTTTAGCCATTTTTTTTATCCCTTAATCTTCATTTTACGGGACTTATTATATCATACAGACAGCCCGTCAACAAAATTATTTTTATATCTCCAACTATTTTAATAAGGAAGAAAAAAGGACTAGAAGCTAGTCTAGTCCTTCATTTGTTAATGTTTAATTTCCCAAGAATACAGGCAATATCCCAAAATACCAAAAGAGATTGATCCAGAAGGCCAAGCAAAAGATAATTCCAAAGATGAGAAGACTGAAATTTTTAATCAGGACCGAGTATAGGATGGATAAAACTCCAAAAACCATAAAGAGTTTTTTCATAACGAAATAATAAATTGAAACTCCTCCTATTTGCCAATCCCAAGGAAGGAAAAACATGAGGAACCAGAGAAGGCAAATCATAAGGATATATCTCTTGTAGTGCGCTTCAAGAAAGGCTTTTGTCCTCTCCATAGCAAACCTCCATTTCAGTCACTGTCTCTTCCCTTTTATTATACCAAAAAAACCTGGAAAAAGCTTTCCAGGTTCGGTTTGAAATCACTAGTCATACTAGAGAAATTCCTTTATTCATAGGCTGATTCACTTTATTGACTTGATGAAGATGTTCCAAAATCGACCTTAGGAACTGTCTTGGCTTCTTCTGTTTCTTTAAAGGTTTCAGCTTCTTTGAAGTTCATCATATTCGCAAAAAGCACGGTTGGAAAACTTCTCAACTTTTGATTGTACTCAGCTGCAACCTTATTATAGTCCTTGCGTGCTACAAAAATACGATTTTCACTGCCTGAAAGTTCGACCATTAGTTGCTCAACATTTTGATTGCTCTTGAGTTCTGGATAATTCTCCGTTAAGGAAATCAAGCGGGAAAGAGCTGAGCTCAACTCTCCCTGAGCCTTTTGGTTTTCTTCCGAAGTTACTGAGCTACTACCGATTTTAGCTCTAGCATCAGCAATTTTGGTAAAGACTTCGGTTTCATGATTCATTTGTCCTTTAACGGACTCCACCAAGTTACCAATCAAGTCCGAACGACGTTGGAGGGCTGTCGAGACATCGGCCTGAGCCTGCTCCACTTTAGTCTGTTCACCAACCAGACCATTATAGGTCGTCACTGCGGAACAACTTCCCAGAACTAGTAGTCCAAAGAAAATCGCTACTATTGAGAGAATTACTTTATTTTGTTTCATATCAAAACCTTAACACTTTCTTTTATCAACTTTTCTGAGAAAATACTCAGATTTTAAATCAATTTCCCAAACTTTGTTTTTATTTTTAATTAAGGAGTGAACTCTTGCAAAGGAGTCACCTTACTGTATGGAGAAATCGGTTTGAGCAATATATGATCACTCACCAGTCATCAGACGAACCACCGCCATCAAAGCCACCGCCGTCCCAGCCTCCAGATGAGTCGGAGCCTGAGTCAGACCAAGAGGAGCCCGAATCAGACCAAGAGGAACCTGAGTCTGATGAGTCACCGCCCCACCAGCCACCGCCAGAATCATCTCCACGTGAACCACGACCACCAAATAGAAATCCGATAATCATCACGATGAAGTAAATGAGAACTCCAAATACGATAACTCCGTCGCTCGAACTGCTTTTTCGATGCCGTCTCGAAGAACTACTCTCACCAGCATACCTTTCAAGTTCCCTTAAGCGACTAGAGTTGGTGGTATAGTCGTAACTACTTCTAGAACTTGAAGAAGTCGTACTCGATCCACTATAGAACATGTAGTTGAGATTATTGACTATTGAGAGAACACCCTTGTTATAGTCACCATTTTTAAAGTAAGGACGTGCTGTTGTCAAGAACCTGTGAGTCTGATAGTCTGTGATTTTACTGGCCACATTATTACTGGTTTCAATCCGTGATTTTCTATCCTCAACAGCGACCACAATCAAGGCGCCGTTGTTGTCTCCCAAGTAGCCAATCTTCCAAGCTCTAGCTGTTTCATTGGCTACAGTCTCGATTGTTTCTCCATCTAGGCTTTTCACAACGTAAACACCCATCTGGAATTTTTCCGATTTTTTACTATTTACATTATTCAATTCCCGAATCTGACTTATAGTCTCATCCGTTAAATAATGATCCGGGTCATAGATCCCGTACTCAGGTTTTTCAGGTGCTGTGAATGCTGACAAGAAGAGAAAGACCATCAGCAACCCAAGCAAGCGAACCAACAAACTATGTTTAAATAATCTGCTTTTTTTCATAATAACCTCCCTGATAAAGGAAAATTGATTTAAGGAATTATAGCATTTTGATTTTTACAAAGAAAGTGCATTTTCATTACAAATAGATTACAAAATCTAGGAAAATGATTGAAATTTGATGACAGATTCTCCCCCAATTTGGCAGGTTCTTTTCTCCCCTTTTAGTATAGAAAAAAGAAGACTATGAAGTCTTCTTTTAGTTTATTTTTGTAGAAAAACAAGCAAGGTTTACTTGCGTTTTCTCGCAATCAAGTGAATCGGTGTTCCCTCAAAGACAAAGGCCTTGCGGATTTGATTTTCCAAGAAACGCAAGTAAGAGAAGTGCATGAGTTCTTCTTCATTGACAAAGATGACAAAGGTTGGTGGCTTGGTTGCCACTTGGGTTGCGTAGAAAATCTTGAGGCGTTTTCCTTTGTCTGTCGGTGTTGGATTGATAGCAATGGCATCCATAATCACATCGTTCAAGACTGCCGATGGGATACGGGTGTTTTGACTCTCGCTAATTTGCTTGATCATCTCAGGCAGTTTATGGAGACGTTGCTTGGTCAAAGCTGAAACAAAGACAATCGGCGCATAAGGCAGATATTGGAACTGCTCACGGATATCCTCTTCCCATTTTTTCATGGTGTGGTTGTCTTTCTCAAGAGTATCCCACTTATTGACCACGATGATCATCCCTTTACCTGCTTCGTGGGCAAAACCTGCAATACGCTTGTCGTACTCACGGATACCTTCTTCGGCATTGAGGACCATCAAGACCACGTCAGAACGGTCAATGGCACGCATGGCACGCATGACAGAATATTTCTCCGTATTTTCATAGACTTTACCTGATTTACGCATACCAGCTGTATCAATCATGGTAAACTCTTGTCCATCCGTATCTGTAAAGTGGGTATCAATGGCATCACGCGTTGTTCCAGCTACTGGACTAGCAATCACGCGGTCTTCTCCCAAAATAGCGTTGATCAAACTTGATTTTCCAACGTTAGGACGGCCAATCAAGCTAAATTTAATCACGTCTGGATTTTCTTCTTCAACTTCGTGTGGTAGATTCTCCACAATAGCATCCAGCACATCACCCGTACCGATACCGTGGACAGACGAAATTGGCAGCGGTTCGCCCAATCCTAGCGCATAGAAATCAAAAATATCATTTCGCATCTCAGGGTTGTCAACCTTGTTAACCGCTAGGATAACAGGTTTATGAGTCTTATAAAGTTTACGTGCTACGTACTCATCTGCATCTGTGATTCCTTCTTTCCCAGACACCACAAAAACAATGACATCGGCTTCTTCCATGGCAATTTCTGCCTGGTGCTTGATTTGTTCCATGAAGGGAGCATCGACATCGTCAATCCCTCCCGTATCAATCATACTAAAGGAACGATTGAGCCACTCACCCGTTGCATAGATACGGTCACGTGTCACACCCTCGACATCTTCTACGATTGAGATCCGCTCACCAGCGATCCGATTAAATAGGGTTGATTTCCCAACATTGGGACGTCCCACAATGGCAATAGTTGGTAAGGCCATGTTTTCTCACTTTCTACAATAACTTTTTCTGTTCTAGATTCTTCCGAGTTGAACTAGGTTCGGCTTGACCAAACTGCTCTGCCAAACGTTGACTCCAAGAGGTCGTCGCACGCGCACCAGCATAGTCTGCCTGTACTTTGTCATAGTCCAAAATCGCCGCTACTGGCTGTTCTTGGTATTCCTCTTCAAATACCACTTGGTTCAAAGGCAGTCTTGGTTTGACATCATGTTGTTGATCTGGCACGCCAAGGGCAATCCCAAAAACAGGGTAGGTATAGTCAGGCAGGTTAAAAAGCTTTGCCACTTCTTCTGACTTATAACGGACCAAACCGATGATAACACCACCATATCCCAGACTCTCTGCTGCAAGCAAGGTATTTTGCCCAGCAAGCGCAGCGTCCACAGACGTGATGAGGAGACCTTCCACTCCTTGGGGTTGGAAAGTGTCTGTATGAAGACTTGCTCCCTTTTCAGCTCGGTTCAAGTCACCGACAAAGAGCAAAAAGGCAGCTGACTGGCGAATGGCTTCCTGAGGAACCAGTTCATATAAGGCATTTTTCTTCTCTTGACTGCGCACAAGAATCACAGAGTAGGATTGGAAATTTTTCCAAGATGACGCCATTTGTCCAGCAGTCAAAATCTCTTCCAAGTCTGCCTGAGGAATTTCTTGCTCCTTAAAGCGACGAACTGAAGTATGAGCTTTCATCAGTTTAATGGTTTCTGTCATCGGCGATTTTCTCCTTCTAGTCTTGTCTCCTCAGCCAAATAACGGATTCGTTCCATGACCCGTCTAGCTTCCCAAGTCTCGTCATTTCCATTCTTTCCTTTGGCAAAATGTTTTTCCAAATCTTGGAAATTAAAGTTGGAAGTAAAGAAGGTCGGCAAATCTTCCTGCATACGATACTGGAGAATAACTTGGAGAATCTCATCACGCACCCAAGGTGTTGACTGCTCTGCACCAATATCATCCAAGACCAAGACTTCTGCTAACTTGATGTCATCCACCAAGGTCTTCACAGAGCCTTCACCGATGGCATTTTTCACATCAATGACAAAGCTTGGATAGTGGATAATCGTCGTTGATGCCCCACGTTTTTCAGATAGGTCATGAGCTAAGGCTGCCATCATGAAACTCTTACCAACACCAAAATCTCCGTAGAGATAGAGGCCTTTTCGGATACTAGGGTAAAGGTCAACAAAGGCATAGAGTCTCTCAAAAATTGGCAAGCGTCCTAGATCATCCAGGTCAATCTGAGCCAACTTCGCTCTCTTGAGACTTGCTGGTAGATTGATCAACTTGAGACGATTCTTGATTGCCGCCTCTTTTTCAGCTGCGATTAGTTCTGGTGTTTCTTCATAAGACACATCCGCATATCCGTGATTCATAACCAAGATGGGCTTGTAGCCACGCGCTATATAGTCCGCATCCCCACGAAGAAACTTGTCCCGTTCTGTGATATATTGGTTGAACTTGGAGATGCTACGATTCAACTCCTCTGGGCTGAGGGATTCTTTCTGGATAAAAGCCGCTACATCTGGGTCTTTCATAATCTGCTGGACTAGGTCCTGATACTGAAAACGACTTGTCTGACGTTTGATAACGTCGCCAACACTTTCCATCTAGTCTCCTCCTTCTTCTAATCGGGCTAACATTTCTTGTTTTTTACGTTCTAGTTCCAGACGAGTCTCCTCGCTGGTTTGATTTTTATATTCTGGATTACTCCACTTGGGAACATTTGTCTTAGTCGAGTTCGTTTTCGATTTTTGGTCTTCTTGTCCTTTTTGCTGACGCTCTCGAATCCGTAGCACAGCTTCTTCTGCTGTTCGAATTTTTTGATAAGCGTAGTCATTGGCGACCTTCATGGCATATTTTTCATTGACATTTGCCGAATCAACCTTGTTAAAGGTTAGAAGCAAGACGATATTGATGACTTCATCCAACAAGCCTAAAGACGCCATCTGGTGAAGGAGTTCTCTTTCACTTTGGGTGATGTTCCCCTTACGCGTTTGCTTGATTTCCGCTAAAAAGTGCAGGGGAGTTTTATTTTTGGCTTCCCTGATAATGGTCATTTCTTTGGGACTAAAGTCAGAAGTAGCTGGTTTTTGTGCTATCTTTTCACGCATGCGTTTGACTGAAATAACCTGAGCCACCGCTGTCGCCTTAGCTATTTGATAGGTTTCAAACCAGGTCCATTTTTTTTCATCTGCGATGGCGAATAATTCCAAAACATCCGCCTGCTCGTCTTCAAAACGCAAGCCATCTCGAGCCATCAGGCGCTGGAAATGTCCCAAGTCAAAATCATTTTTTAACTTGCTTTTAGATTCGCTTGAGGTCACTTCTTCAGTCAGGGTTGGAAAGACTTGGCTTAAAGAAACAGAGAGTGCTTCTCCCTCACTAGGTTCCTGCTTCATAGCAGAAACAGCTGTATCCCCAATCTTTTTCTCTAATAATCTACTATAGACAGAATGACTTAAAAAATCCTGACTGGAGAGGGGAGAATGAAGCTGCAATTCATAAGTTTCCCCCTTCTGATAAAGGGTCAACAAATCCAAAGCAGATAAGACTTTGAAGGATTGGAGCAAAGTCGGCATGCCAAAGTTTAAGTGGTTGAGAATATGGGAAAAGAGGTGTTCTTTTTGCCCACCATCCCAAAAGGTAATGGCGTATAGATAGAGGCTCAGTGCCTCCTGACCGATAATCGGGAGGTAGCACTGCACCAGAGAAGAGGTATCTTGCGACACCCGATTATTCTTTAGAAAAGAAAAACGGTCATTTGGCTTCATCTATTTTTCCTTTTTCTTTTTTGAGGACTGGGTGATCTGCTGGAGCAGACTCTCCAACTCACTCACATCCTTAAAGCTACGGTAAACACTGGCAAAACGAACATAGGTAATCTCATCAAGCTCCGCCAATTCTTCCATGACTAAGGACCCAATATATTCACTTTGGATCTCATTCTCACTGCGACTACGGAGTTTTTGCTCGATGCGATTGACCACCATGCCGATTTCATCACTTGAAACAGGGCGTTTCTGGGCTGATCGGATAATCCCATTAAAGATTTTATCTCTCGAAAACTGCTCTCGCGTACCGTCTTTTTTGACGACAACCAACGTTCTTTCTTCTACTCGTTCATAGGTTGTAAAACGATGCTGACACTCGTCGCACTCACGTCTTCGGCGGATGGTATTTCCTTCTTCGGCTTGTCGACTATCAACAACACTAGACTTGGTAGCCCCACATTTTGGACAACGCATGCATTTCCCTCCTTGTCGTTTTCTTTTCATTATACCATTTTTTGAGCGATTCCCAAAACAATTCTTATTTTTACTTGACAAGTTTTTTGTTTTATTGTATTATTTGATTAGAACAACAAAGACAAAGAAAGGAGACTATGATGTCCTGGTCATTTGATAATACAAAACCGATTTATTTACAGATTATGGAAAAAATCAAATTACAGATTGTTTCCCATGAACTGGAACCCAACCAACAGCTCCCTACCGTGAGAGATTTGGCGAGCGAGGCTGGGGTTAATCCCAATACCATTCAGCGCGCCTTGTCTGACCTTGAACGTGAAGGGTTTGTATACAGCAAGCGAACAACTGGTCGTTTTGTCACCGAGGATTTGGACCTCATCCTTCAGTCCCGCAAACAACTTTCCGAGGAGCAACTGCAACAATTCGTCTCTTGCATGCTTCAATTTGGCTACAAAAAAGAAGAACTGCCAAATGTATTAAGCGACTATATTAAAGGAGTTTAAGACTATGACACTACTAGCACTTGAAAATGTAACAAAATCATATGGAGCAACTGCGGCACTTGACAATATCTCACTAGAGATCTCAGCCGGAAAGATTGTCGGGCTCCTTGGACCAAACGGATCCGGAAAAACAACCTTGATCAAACTGATCAATGGTCTCCTTCAACCAAATAAAGGACGTGTCCTCATTAACGGACAGGATCCAAGTCCTGCTACCAAGGCGATCGTTTCCTATCTGCCAGACACAACCTACCTCAATGAAGAGATGAAGGTTAAGGATGCTCTAACCTATTTTAAAACCTTCTACCAGGATTTCAATCTCGAAAGAGCCCAACACCTTTTAGCCGATCTCGGTATTGATGAAAACAGTCGCCTCAAGAAACTATCAAAAGGGAACAAGGAAAAGGTCCAACTCATCTTGGTTATGAGCCGTGAAGCCCGCCTCTACGTTCTGGACGAACCAATCGGAGGCGTGGATCCAGCTGCCCGTGATTATATCCTCAATACCATCATCAACAACTATTCCCCAACTTCTACGGTGCTAATTTCAACCCACTTGATTTCAGATATTGAGCCAATCTTGGATGAGATTATCTTCCTCAAAGACGGAAAAGTCGTCCGCCAAGGAAATGTTGATGATATTCGTTACGAGTCAGGTGAATCAATTGACCAGCTCTTCCGCCAGGAATTTAAAGCCTAAGCAAAGGAGATTATTATGTTTTGGAATCTAGTTCGTTATGAATTTAAAAATGTCAATAAATGGTATCTGGCACTCTACGGTGCTGTGCTTGCAATTTCAGTTTTGATTGGAGCTTTTATTAGCAGCCTTAGCCAGAGTTACAATCCTAACAATGCTGCTTATTTCATCTTCTTTTTAGTACTAGTCTTTGGAGGACTCAGCGTCACTCTTTGGATTGCAACAATCTTTTTAATCATCCGAAGATTCAAGGGCAGTGTTTATGACCGCCAAGGGTACTTGACCCTGACCTTGCCTGTCTCTGAGCACCAAATCATCATCGCAAAACTTTTAGGTGGTCTTGTCTGGTCCATCTTAAGCTATATCGTCTTTATCTTGAGTATATTGATTATCTTCTTCTTAACACCAATAGAAAAAGACTTCACTGCCCTCTATAACTTCATTTCCCCTTACCTCAGCTACGGCTGGCTGTATGCGCTATCACTGTTTGTAGGTTCGATCGCATGGATTTTATCCATCTACCTCTCCATCTCTATCGGACAACTCTTTAATGAGTATCGAACAGCTATGGGGATTCTAGCCTATATCGTCATTGCCATCGTCATTGGTTATGTTTCTCTCTTTTTCCGAATTGAAAATGACTTTAACATGATGATTGGTACAGAAATTCTGCGCGATCTCTTTTTATCAGCTATCTACTATCTCGGTACCTACTATATCTTGAAAAACAAGGTTAACTTGCAATAAGTTAAAGGTCTAGCGACTCTGTATCGCTAGATCTTTTCTTTTAGATATATTGTATGAAAATGTGGATAAAAAGGAGTATAATAATTTTAAAAGTGATTACTGTATATTGATAAGGAGGGAGCTCTTTATGCTTAGAACGTTTGTTGCAAAGAAACACTTAACACTTTACTTCTTTTCGATTGCAATCACATGGCTGGAAGCGATTATTACGCCAGCGCTCATTCAGAGTATCGTTGCTAGTTTTACCAATCAAGAACTGGAACTTCTTTGGAAAGTGTTGATTCTGGGAATCCTTGGAAACCTCATCCTCTTACTGGGGCTAGCTGGAAAACGCTATTACTACGCTCGTTTGATTACTGATTTCAGATATGGAATTAAAAGCGCTATTTTCAAGCGATTCCTCAGCGGTTATGATATTGATGAAAAGGATATTTTGTCTGATTTAGAAAACGACGTCAACCAGTTAGAAAAGAGCTATATTGAGCCAACCGTTATCATTATTTCTTCTCTTGGTTTCACAACCGTCTCCATTCTATATGCCCTGTGGACTAATTTTTACCTAGGCTTGATTTTTATTCTCTTCTACTCCGTCCCTGTCCTCTGTAGTGCCATCGGATCTAAGCGTTTAGATTCACTTTCTGAAAAGCGGTCCACTATTAACCAGAGCTACTTATCAAGCTTGACAAATTTTATTGGCGGTAGCCAACAGATTCGTCATTATCAGAGACAGGACTTCTTTTTTGCTCGCTATCAAAATCAGTTACAGACTAGTTTGGATGCGGAAATACGATATGAGAAACAACGTACCCTAAACAGTCTCTTTATCAATAGCATCGATGCCTTTTGCTCCGTTGCCCCTATTGTCATTGGCGGTTTTATGACCTATTATGGTTATTTAAACGCAGCTAGTTTTGTAGCCATTTATCTCGTTTCTCATAATATTGGCTATCAATTCCAAGAATTAGCCTACTTTACTAACACCCGAAAAGCAACTCAATACCTCTGTGAAAAGTACCAAGTACTTTTCACAAATTCTAGTCCTATTTCTACTAGCACCTTCCAAAACATTTATCCCGTCCAACTAGAGAATATCTCTCTAGAAAAAGAGGGACAGGTCCTTTTATCCCCTCTTTCCATGCACATCAAGAAAGGAGAAAAGATTGCCATTATCGGTGAAAGTGGCTCTGGAAAAACGACTTTACTCAATATCATTCATGGAGAGTTGGCTGCGACCAGTGGACGGATTGCATTTGCTGGCCAAAGCCTATCACGCCAAGAAATCACGAGCGTTAGCTCCTATATCCTCCAAGATAGCCATTACTTTGACACGCTGTCTCTGGAAGACAATATCCTTCTAGGAATGACTAAAAAGCAAGAAAGGTTGAATCATATCCTCAAGACAACTGGTTTAGAACATTTGAAAAATCGAACTCTTAGCAACGATAGCCTGTCTGGTGGCGAGAAACAACGACTCGAAATCGCTCGCGCGCTCTATCACGACAGCCAACTCATCTTGGCTGATGAGATTAAGGCCAATCTTGACTTAGAGAATAGCAAAAAGATTAGCGACCTCCTCTTCTCGCTACCTCAGACAGTCATTGAAGTCATTCACCATTATACAGACGAGGACTTAAAACGCTACGACCAAGTCATTCATTTAAGCAAAGAAAAGTAAATCCTTACAAAATAAAATTGGAAAAAAGCAAGGAACTCAGCTTCCTTGCTTTTTAACTCAATATCAAACTAGCTACGATGGGGCTTACAAATACGTAGAGAATACCAGTAATACCGATAGCCAAACCACCCATGGCTCCTGCTACAGAACCGTATCGAAAGGCCGTACCCGTTCCGACAGCATGACCTGTTCCCCCAAGGGAAAGCCCAACTGCAACTGGATCGTCAATCTTCAACAACTTCAAAAGGGTTGGTCCAATCACACTGGTCAAAATCCCAGTTGCTACTACGACGACCAAGGTCACAGTCGTCAAACCTTGCAATTTTTCTGTAATCCCCACTGCCATTGCGGTTGTCACTGACTTGGGAAAGAGAGAAATAGCTAGGAAAAAATCCATACCAAATATTTTCGCTACTATGGCAGTGAAGCTAGTATTGACAACTACTGCTAACAGACTACCAAAGAGAATACTCCGAGCATGATGCTTCATCAAGTGAAAGCTCTTATAAAGCGGAATCCCTAGAGCCACGGTCGATGGGACTATCAAGTTGTTCAGATAAACCCCACCTTGATAATAATCTTGATAAGAAATACCCGTCGCCTTAAGGAAAATAATGATAAAAATAGCTGACAAAAGCAAGGGTGTTGTCAAAGGATGGGGAAAACGTCTGTAAATCAACATCCCCACTAGATAAGCTAGGATAGATAATGCAATCCCAAACAGGGGATTGGATACAAATTCGCTCATTTGGCATCTCCTTTCTCATAATCTCCCTCAAATCGTCTCTTGATAAACTGAACCACTAGGGCAATAAGGATAATGTTGATAACAGCCGCAAAAAAGACAATCAAGACGATGGGCAAAAGATAAGGGGCAATCACATCAAACTTTTCCATGATACCCACTGCTGGCGGCAAAAAGAGGATGGTCATATTGGCCAGCAAGAAATTCCCGACCATATTGACATGTCTGGTCCTTAGCCACTTGAACTGTAGGGCTAGAAAGAGAAGCATCAAGCCGATAATACTGCCTGGGATGGGCAAATGAAAGAAACTGGAGATTCCCTCACCGATTAGAGAAATCACAAAGAGAATCATCAATTGAACATATAATTTCATCCTAAACTCCATGAAATAAACTTCTTGCATACCAGTTTACTCTTTTTTCAGAAAATTTCAAGGAAATATTGAAATTCTTCTTTCTTGCAAGGATTAGTTAAAAGTAGTATAATCATTGCATGCGCAATCATCTTGTGTTACAAAGATAATCAGTAATGACTTTGTGATTTTACTTTGAAAAGAAAGGAGAAAACAATGACCTATTTGGAAAAGTGGTTTGACTACAACCGCCGTCAAAAGGAAATGGAAGCCTTGTTGGAAGAAACTATTGCCCAGCAGAGTGAACAAAGGTTGACCTTGAAAGAGTTTTACCTGCTCTACTATCTGGACCTAGCCGATGAAAAATCTTTACGGCAGATTGACCTGCCAGATAAACTCCATCTCAGTCCGAGCGCTGTTTCTCGAATGGTGGCTCGCCTGGAAGAGAAAAACTGTGGTTTGCTTAGTCGCAGATGTTGCGATCAGGATAGACGGGCTAGCTTTATCTGCCTGACTGACGAGGGACAGACAACCTTAGCTTACCTGCAAAAGGCCGTCGAGGAAAGACTGGAAACGAGTCTTGACTTCATTTCGTAATCCGATTTTTTAAAAAAAGTTGCGTGCGCAATCATTTTTCTTGACATTCCTCTTTTCAAGGAGTACAATAAAGTCAAGATCGAACAAAGGAGTTTTATATGATCGAAATTACTTATCTAGACGCCAGCAAGCAAGAGAGAACCATGACTTTCGAGTCTTACCAAGACTTTGAACGTTCTCAACAAGCTTGCCTTATCGGTGTCGCAGATTATTACCCAGTTCAAAAATTGACCTATAATAGTCATGATTTGGACTACCATGGGACTTATGGAGATGTCTTCTTCTATCTCATGAAACAAGATTTAAGCCAATATAACTAAAAAAGGAGAAATACAATGGCAAAAGCAATTACAGATGCAACATTTGAACAAGAAACAAAAGACGGTTTGGTCTTGGTAGACTTCTGGGCAACTTGGTGTGGTCCATGTCGTATGCAAGGTCCAATCTTGGATAAATTGTCTGAAGAACTTTCAGAAGATGTCTTGAAAATCGTTAAAATGGACGTTGATGAAAATCCAAATACAGCTCGTGCTTTTGGAATCATGTCTATCCCAACCCTTCTCTTCAAAAAAGACGGCCAAGTGGTGAAACAAGTTGCAGGTGTTCACACAGCAGAACAAATCAAGGCCATCGTTGCTGAATTGAGCTAATCACACTAGAGACCAAGTGGATTCATTTGGTCTCTTTTTTCTTGCCCTTTGCCATTTTTCAAAAAATATGCTAGACTGTAGATAGAATATTACGATGTTTGGGACATGCCATCGCTAAAAAAAACCTCTACTTGGTATTTTTTAGCTCCCCTCAAGGGAGCTTTTTGCGTGCTCTGAACATTTTCCACTTTGGAAGGAGTACTATGAAACGTCAATCAGCCTTGGTCGTCTTTAGCGGCGGTCAAGATTCCACAACCTGCCTCTTTTGGGCTAAAGAACACTATGAAACAGTCGAAGCTGTCACCTTTGCCTACGGCCAACGCCATCATCTCGAAATCCAAGTTGCTAGAGAAATCGCTAAGGAACAGGGTATTCGTCATCACATCCTAGATATGTCTCTGCTGGGACAAATCACTGAAAATGCCTTGACCTCTGATCTGGAAATCGAGCAAAAAGAGGGAGAGGTTCCCAATACTTTCGTTGACGGCCGCAACCACCTCTTTCTATCCTTTGCGGCAGTTCTTGCCAAGCAACGTGGGATTAAAGATATCGTGACAGGTGTCTGCGAGACAGACTTCTCAGGCTACCCTGACTGCCGAGATGTCTTTGTCAAATCTCTCAATGTTACGCTCAACCTTGCCATGGATTACGACTTCGTTATCCAAACACCTCTCATGTGGCTAGACAAGGCTGAAACTTGGGAATTAGCCGACCAACTCGGTGCCTTTGACTATGTTCGTGAGAAGACCTTAACCTGCTACAATGGGATTATCGGAAGCGGCTGTGGAGTTTGTCCAGCCTGCCACCTACGTCAACATGGTTTAGATGTTTATCTCTCACAGAAAGGAGAGGCCTAATGTTTTTTGCACCCAAAGAAATCAAACAAGAAACTGGCGAGTCTCTGGTCTACAATCCTCACAGAACCTTGGTATCAAAAGAATTTACCTTTGATGCTGCCCACCACCTCTTTCACTATGAGGGAAAATGCAAGTCCCTGCACGGCCACACTTATCATTTACAAATCGCTGTCAGTGGATTTTTAGATGAACGGGGCATGACCTACGATTTCGGAGATATCAAAGCCATCTACAAGAACTACTTAGAGCCCCATTTGGATCATCGCTATCTCAATGAAACCCTGCCTTATATGAACACGACTGCTGAAAATATGGTTTACTGGATTTTCCAAACCATGAGTCAAGAGTTGCCTGACGAGCGCGGTCTCCGTTTGGAATACGTTCGCCTCTATGAAACTCCGACTGCCTTTGCAGAGTTTAGACGGGAGTGGTTAGATGACTAGGGAACGTGTCCTCAAACTACCAGTTCTGGAAATTTTTGGCCCTACCTTTCAAGGTGAAGGTCGTGCTATCGGGCAGAAAACCATGTTTGTCCGTACTACTGGTTGCGACTACCATTGCGACTGGTGCGACTCTGCCTTTACTTGGGATGGTTCTGAAAAGCCAACTCGCATGACCGCTGATGAAGTCATTGCTGCCTTAGATAAGCTAGGAAGCTACGACTACGTCACCCTGTCTGGGGGAAATCCCGCTATCCTAGCAGCCAATATGGCCGAACTCGTCACCAAGCTCAAAGAACGTGGGGTCACCCTTGCTGTTGAGACCCAAGGTTCTCGCTGGCAAAATTGGTTAAAAGATATTGACCAAGTCACTCTGAGCCCCAAACCTCCCTCATCCAAGATGGAAGTCAACTTCGAGACTTTAGACTTTATCGTTTCCCAATTGGATCCAGACAAGGTCACCTTTAAAATCCCTGTCTTTGATGATGCCGATTTGGCCTTTGCTAAAGGGATTCAAGAACGTTACCAACCAGATGTCCTCTTCTTATCGGCTGGAAATCCTGAGCCCAAGGCTACAGGTAATATTGTTCAAGACCAACTAGACCGTCTCAAAGAACTCTGGGAACGCGTCGCTGCTGACGATAGCTGGGGCAATGTCCGCGTCCTTCCTCAACTCCATACCCTCCTCTACGACAACCAACGTGGTGTTTAAATTAGAAAGAAAAAATCATGTCACAACAAGAAGAAATGAAAAACCTAAGCCTACTGGGCAACAAAGAAACCAACTACATTTTTGACTATCAACCAGAAGTCCTTGAATCTTTTGACAATCGTCATGTTGAAAATGACTATTTCATCAAATTCAACTGTCCTGAATTTACCTCGCTTTGCCCAATCACCGCTCAGCCAGACTTTGCGACCATTTATATTTCCTACATTCCTGACAAGCTCTGCATCGAATCAAAATCCCTCAAACTCTACCTCTTTAGCTATCGAAATCATGGAGATTTTCATGAAAACTGTATCAACACTATCGGGAAAGATTTGGTCAACTTGCTAGACCCTCGCTATTTAGAGGTATGGGGAAAATTCACTCCGCGTGGTGGTATCTCAATCGACCCTTACTACAACTACGGTAGACCTGGAACTAAGTATGAAGGCTTGGCAGAACAGCGTCTCTTCCAACACGACCTCTACCCAGAGAAAATTGACAACCGTTAAACTCATACTCAATGAAAATCAAAGAGCAAACTAGGAAGCTAGCCGCAGGTTGCTCAAAGCACTGCTTTGAGGTTATAGATAAGACTGAAGAAGTCAGCTCAAAACAGTGTTTTGAGGTTGCAGATGGAAGCTGACGTGGTTTAAAGAGATTTTCAAAGAGTATAATACGAAAAAGCCCTGTTCCTCAAACTGAGAACAGGACTCTTTTTTCGTTTCTTATTCTTCTGTTCCAAGGAAATTTTTCGCAACAAGTGCTGCAAGAACGCCACCAACGATTGGGGCAAGGATGAAAATCCAAACTTGTTGAAGAGCTGCGCCACCTACAAAGACAGCAGGTGCCAAGCTACGAGCTGGGTTTACTGAAAGGCCAGTAATGTTCAATCCAACAAGGATCATCGCCATCAAGGACAAACCGATTACCAAACCAGCGATTGCGCCATTGCCCTTGCTTGCTGAAGTGACAGTCATGATAACTAGGACAAACAAGAAAGTTGCGATGACTTCAAACAAGAATCCACCAAAGACAGTGACACCGTTTGCCAAGGCATTTTCACCAAGGCTAGCAGTTGACATGCCTGAGTTAGACAAGAGGAAGAATACTGCAGCTGACGCAAGGAAAGCTCCAACTACTTGTCCAAGGATGTAGTTTACAAGTTCTGAAGATGACAAGCGTTTGTTTACAAACATAGCGATCGAAACGGCTGGGTTCAAGTGAGCACCTGAAACAGTTCCGATTGAGAAAGCTGCAACCACAATTGCTAAACCAAAGGCAAAAGCAATTCCAAGGTGTCCAAGACCATTAAGACCATTTCCAAAAACAACGGCTCCTGTTCCGATGAACACAAGCATAAATGTACCGATTAATTCAGCAACAAATTTTTTCATGATAAGTCTCCTTTTTTCAAACTATGTATTAGTCTATCAAAAGAAGGAAAGGGTTTCAAGAAAATTGACTGGAAAGTTATTTGAAAATTATGAAACGACTCGCTTATCCTTAGTACTGAAAGGATTGAATGGCTTCTTTCAAGTCATTTTGCAAACTATTTCTCTGGTCAAGTTGGATATAGACTTCCAACAGACAGGATCTGAAGTTGGAAAATTTATAAAAATCTTCCCTCTCTTCTATCGGAAAGTCAATAGTTTTTACCCAAGAAGCTACTTGTTCCTGCTCTAATTTCCCTTGCAAAATGGGTTCATAAAGTACTCTCGCTAAGCGCCAATCCTCATCATTTGTAAAACGAATGGTAATTCTTTTAAATAGTTGACCCAGTACATCAAATACTTCAGAAACTCTGTTACTAGGAAAATCTGGATGACAAACGACTTCCGTCAAGAGATCCGCTCCATGCGCAAAAGCGTGAACCCAACCATACTGACTTGAAAAACCTGTCGTATCCTTTTCTTTTTTTAAGTAATACAAACCTTGAGATAGCATAGCATTTCTTATATCAGCTTTTAATCCTTTATAGAAAAGAGAGTGCTCGTTACCATCTGCAGACAAAAGATTGGCATAAATAAGCGCCCTAAAAGAACGTTTAAGAGCCGAAACTCCTCTACTATCAATCTCTTTGTATAGACCTTCATCAGAGGAGACCTCTTCTGAGATAAACTGAAACTGTTCAAGGGAAAACAGTTCTTCTTGAATCCCTCTAGCCAAACTCGTAAAAACAAGTTCGTCTCGAATTTCTGGAGAGGGATCTCCCAAATGCTCGAGCAACCACTGAATTTCTTCTCGACTATAGCTTGGTTTTTCTTCTGTCACTTTTCTTTGTAATTTTTTACGCATCTCAAGTACCTCTACATTTCTAGTAACTTATCAAAAAGCCATCCAAAGATGACTTTGAAGAGGAATATTTGGAAAAATAGTTGGAGGGGGAAATCGAGAAGGAATAGGGCATGGTTAAAACACTATTTTTTCTTTTTCGGAGTTAAATCTTCAAAAGATGTACTATTTTTACTAACAGCCTAGCTAATTGCTTTTTGTCCTAAACCATTAATTGAACTATCCATTTGAGCTGCTAAAGTCGTTACAGCAGTCTTATTTGTCATAGCAAGAACCCCTATCTCCTCATCGCACTTATCTACAATACCTTTTCTACCTGATTTTATAGGAGGAGCACAAAATGCTTTGATAGCTGCTCTTTCTAATGTTTTTTTGATTTCTCGTCTGGCTGATTCTGACATAGGTCCAATCAAAGCATCTATGACTAAATCCACTAGCATTTCTTCTGCCCCCTTTCTAACTCATATAAGGCTTTTATTTGACTATAACTCTCTTCTAACTCTTTTTCTAAGCGAGAGCGTTCTTTTCGGTACTGAGTCTGCAACTCTTCATCTTTTGCCTCTATTTTAGCATACTGCCGAAGATACTCACTACTCGTCTCACTTGAATAAGATTCTAATAACATCAGAAATTGATGGTGCTCCCCATCGTCTCCAGATTTCTGTCTACCAAAATCATAAGCAATGTTCTCAAACTCCTCATATAATCTGGTCAACTGAGAACGATTATGATCTAAACTTTCATAGGATTCTTCTATTTTCTTCTTAGCAGTTCTATAATCATCCTCCAAAGACCAAAGTCCCTCTTCTTGCTTTTTTATTTTCACTTGGATTTCTTCTAGTTTGTCCATTGATTAATATCCCTTGCCAAGCTTTCGTCTCCTTCAACCGCCTGTTCAACACCTTTCTGAATGTTGGTTTCCAAATCCGTAAAGGCTTTTACAATCGCAGCTGATTTACTTACTTTTTTATCAAAATGTCTCTGAGTCTCACCCACAATACTATCATACGTTACCCCAGCTTCTACATAGACATCCTCTATCTCATCATTAGTTAACTCTGTTACAAACCAGGGAACTTCCTTACTTTTATCGTAGAGTGTTTCAGCATCTGTAACTGCTTTTTTAGCCACTGCCTCAATCTCGCTGTGTCCGTTACTGACACTCTCTGTCATTGCCGTCGCAACAGCTGTTGCTTGGACACTATCCAAGAAAAACATCTCATGGCTACTTATACTGCCATCTGATAAAAATTTAGTATTCAACTGTTTTAGAAGTCCATTTTTGACACCTTGTAATTTCTTCAGGGTCTCATAGTTCTTCTTTTCAAGTCCAGTCATTTTCTCTGGACTCTGTTTTTCCAAAATATCCTTGATTTGGTTAATTTGATTTTTATCACCCGTAATATCTGGGTCAATATTGTGCCCACCAGAATTTTCAAGCAGATAATCTTCTCCCAAGTATACACCTAAAAAAGGCTTTGAGATATTGTTAAGAAAGTCATCTTGAGTCCGGATTCGTACTACTTGACCTGTGAATGTCTTTTGTTTATTGATTATCTTCTCCCTTGCCGAATCCCACGGAGTCAGATAATCTATGATTTTATCTTTAGATTCGATAAGACCTTCTAAATAGAGAGGGGCTGAGTTATATACCACAGTACGCGGAGCGTTATACTCTAAGGCCACCCTCTGAGCGATGTTCCCTCCTAAAGAATGTCCAGTTAGAGTAATATTATCCCCATATCTCTGTCGAATCCTTTCATAAAATTTGAAAGCTTCATCATAATGAAAACCGAGCGCCATGGCTATACTACCGACATCTGTAGCGACATCCTTGACTATATCCGCATTAGGATTCGTTCCCGTATAGGCAATGATCACCTCTCCACTGTCCTTATCTAGGAAGGCTGTACCACTTGTGCCAGCGGAATCATCATGAAAATCATCTAGATATTGGAGGTTGGAGGGGATAGTCTTATCCTTTTGAGCACCTATTTTCTTATCTAAAATTTGTTCATCAGTTGCTCCTCTCCACCTTGCATTCTCAAATTCATAAGTCAGGTTCGCTGCATCCAGAGTTGGAATTCCACTGTTAACTGATTCTTTTTCACTCATTCTTTCGCATGCTCCTTATTTATAATCAGGTCAATCAGGATGTTTTAAATGTTAGCAAATTAATTAGAAACACTATTTCTATCATCTATCCAACTTGAAACTATCTCACTCATTCCATCATTTGGGGTATCCTTAAAAGCAATATTAACATTCAATCGATAACCTTTTGTATTATTATAAGATTCCGCTCCACTTATTGATAACATGTGTTCTCCATTTGAATTAAGGAAATTATTTATCGTAGAGTTATCACTAATATAATAGATTTCAAACACATTGCGATTTGAAAAATATCGAAACTTTTCAAGCTTCATCTTAGATAAAACATCTCTATTCAAACTTAATTTTTGGAACAGAAAACCTTTATAACCCCAAATTTTTTCCGCTACCTCATTGTTAGAAAATATAAATTCACCATCTTTATATTCTACATCAACATGCTCTTCCACTTCTTCTTTATATGGATCAGTAGAAATTTGTATAGTCTCTATCTTTCCTTTTATGGTTTGACTTTCTTCATCCCCATCTAAGGAAACTACTGTTCTGAGCGAATCCTTATAAAATGTTTGAGTAATATTAAACCCTTTCGGAAATTGCTTAAACAAATCAAACAGATTCTCGGTTGGATAGACACGACTAACCTCAGAGACCTTGTTCTCAATCCATTCTCGACTGTTCTTATTTTCTCCACATCCTGCCAATCCTATCATGATCAATCCTCCTAAAAGTAATATTGCGAAAAACGCGCGTTTTTTCATAACCTTCTCCTTATTTATAATATTCAATAAGATAGCCACCATCATTCTCTTGTAGGATATCATAAAAAGCAATATTGCCTTGCGTCTTATTCAAATTCGTAAGTCATATTCGCCACGTCTAAAGTTGGAATTCCACTATTGGCCGTTATATACCTCCGCATTTGATACCGTTTCTTTAAAATAATAGCCATCATTGTAATCTAGTAAAATTGAGTAGTAGTAATAACCCTCATTTTGTAGAGAACTTCCAATCTCCAGTACGGATGTTTCAGAATCATTTTTATGAAAATAATTATTAACTACTTCATTTTCTGTAAAATATAAAATACTAAAACCATTTGTCACGCTATTATACGATTTCTCTTTTAATCTTAACTTAGACAATTCTGTTTTATTTAAAGTCAACTTTTGAAATAAAAATCTGTCAAACTTCCACATTTTTTTAGCAGTTTCTTCATCAGAAAAAATAAATTTATTGTCTACATACTGAACACTTACTACCTCTTCTTCGCTTTCTGGTGCATCATCCTTCGCTGGAATTTTAGCAAGAGTACCCGTTATTGTATGCGATGTAGCATCACCTTTCAGCTTAATTTCTGTGATAAAATCGTCAATTCCATCACTTTTCTTTTTGAAATAGACCTGCTCAATCTCAAACCCTTTCGGAAATTGCTTAAACAAGTCAAACAGATTCTCTGTTGGATAGACACGACTAACTTCAGATACTTTGTTTTCAATCCATTCTCGACTGTTCTTATTTTCTCCACATCCTGTTATTCCTATCATCATCAATCCTACTAAAACTAACTTTGCGAAAAACATACGTTTTTTCATAATACTCTCCTTACTTATAATATTCAATAAAACAGCTGACCATAGCTTCCTTATAATATACCATAAAAGCAATATTTCCTTGCTTCTTATTCAAGTTCGTAAGTCAGATTTGCTGTATCTAGAGTAGCAATACCACTATTCTCTGTATCCTTCTTACTCATACTTCTCTCCTAATTCGATACTCTCTCCTTAAAATAATAGTCATCATTAAAATCAACAGTAACAGAATAGTAATAAAAGTCGTCTAATCTCAAGGAACTACCAAATCCTAGCACTGTTTCAACTTGTTGCTGTTTATTAAAATATTGGTTAATCGTTGTGTTTTTAATAATATAATCTATATCAAAAGAACCATTATTTCCGTTAAAATGTTTGTTTTTTAATGATAATTTACTTAAAAATTCTTTATCTATACCTAGTTTTTGAAACAAGAAACCATCAAACTTCCATATCTTTTTAGCGGTTTCTTCATTAGAAAAAATAAATTTGTTGTCTACATATTGAACATTTACTACTTCTTCTTCGCTTTTTGGTGCATCATCCTTCGCTGGGCTTTTAGCAAGAGTACCTGTTATTGTATGCGATGTTGCATCACCTTTCAGCTTAATTTCTGTGATAAAATCGTCAATTCCATCACTTTTCTTTTTAAAATAAACCTGCTCAATCTCAAACCCTTCTGGAAATTGCTTAAACAAATCAAACAGATTCTCGGTTGGATAGACACGACTAACCTCAGAGACTTTGTTCTCAATCCATTCTCGACTGTTCTTATTTTCTCCACATCCTGCCAATCCTATCATGATCAATCCTACTAAAACTAACTTTGCGAAAAACATACGTTTTTTCATAATACTCTCCTTATTTATAATATTCAATAAAACAGCTGACCATAGCTCCCTTATAATATACCATAAAAGCAATATTTCCTTGCTTCTTATTCAAATTCGTAAGTCAGATTAGAAGCATCTAAAGTTGGAATTCCACTGTTCATAAATTTTTCATCTAGCATTTTATTTCCTATTAATTTGATACCGTTTCTCTATATGTATAAATACTATCGTAGTTGACAGTTACTGAATAATAGTAATAATCGTCGTTTCGGTATGAACTTCCAAAGCCTAATGTTGCTTGTTCATTTTCATCTTTTTTAAAATACTGATTGATAGTTTGATTTTGAACTAAATAATCAATATCAAATGCTCCATTATTGCCATTATAATTTTTAGATTTCATAGATAATGAAGATAGAAAAGAGTGATTAATTGTTAACTTTTGAAATAAAAATCCATTAAAAGGCCATAATTCTTTCGCCTTCTTCTCATCAGAAAAGATAAACTTCCCATCAATATAATCTACTTTTATAGTTTCTTCTGGCTTTTCAGTAATATCATCAGAAGCACGTGTTTTAGTTAGTACTCCGGAAATTGTTTGGTTACTACTATCTCCTTGTAAAGTTATTTCGATAATATAGTTTCCACGTTTTATAAATACTTGATTTACTTTGAACCCCTCCGGAAACTGCTTAAACAAATCAAACAGATTCTCGGTTGGATAGACACGACTAACCTCAGAGACTTTGTTCTCAATCCATTCTCTACTGTTCTTATTTTCTCCACATCCTGTTAATCCTATCATGATCAATCCTCCTAAAAGTAATATTGCGAAAAACGCGCGTTTTTTCATAACCTTCTCCTTACTTATGATAATTAATAAAACAACTAATCATATTTCCCTTATAGTATATCATAAAAGGCTGATATGACTGTTTCATCTATGATGTTAAAATCCTGTCTAATACATTTTAAAACACTGTAATTCTAAAGGTCATGATATAATAGACAATGAATAACAAGCATTACTTGAAGGAGAAATGTATGAAAAAATCGTTCAGACTTTGTTGCCTAGCTTGTGTGACAACACTAGCCTTAGCCCTTGGTGCTTGCTCATCAAAGCCATCTACTAGTTCTACAAATAATTCAAACAATCAGGCTTCTACCTATCACAAGAAAGATGTAACTGGTCCTGCTGCTTCATTTGACTGGAATGCCAAAGTTGAACCTACCAACTATGAGAGAACCTTTGTTGAAACCAACAGTGGCAGTCAATTTAATAAAACTTTAGATCGCACGAAAGAGGCGGCTGAGAATCTTGAAAAAAAGAAAAAGGAAATTTCGGATCCTAAGGTTCAAACAGCCCTCAAATTAGTGGATGCTGTCTTTGTCAATCAAGAAAATTTTGACCTAGTTGTGAAATCAGCGAGTGCTAGCAATCAAGAAGAGTTATTTGATAAGATTTGGAACGAATATTTAGTCCCTGAGTTAACTAAAATCCGTCCGAATTTTTCAAATGATACCGTCTTTGAATATAAAGGAGAAAAATATCCTCTCAAAATTTATGCTCCTATGTTTTTCAAGGTCAACACCAATGCATTAGGAAAAGCAGGTGCCTATACTCTTGAGGACTATAAGGTGGAGGGCGACATGGTTTATTTGAAATTTATGTCCCCATCTGTTGATACCTACCAATACGAAGTCAAGGCTACTTATCATGATAACTTCCAAGACTTCTTTCAAGGACTGGTGGAAGAGCAACAAAAGGTTGGTCAGTCCGACTATGCTAAGGCTCTAAATATTCGATTTGTTTATCAATTAGCGGCGCTTGATTTTAAAGCTGACAACTACGTAGACCTAGAGGGCATGGATTATCTTGATCGTAACACCCATTACCTTGCCATAAAAGTGGATAATAATGGTGAAGCTAGCCTTGACAATGAAAATCTCGCCAACCTTTTACAAATTAGCATGAAGGCTTCAAACGAGGCCAATAAAGGAAAATTTGAATAAATCTTTAAAGCATAAAAAAATCACCTCAAACAGGTGATTTTTGTGTATTCATCTTATCGATAAACCGTCTTAAATCCGACACTGGATACCCTTACTCTCCCAACTGGGCACTGTAAGCGATAATCTGGTCAACTGTTTCAGACAGAAACTGAATCGTATCACGGAGTGGTTTGTCTGTTGAGATATCCGCTCCGATAATCATGGCTGACTCAAGCGGTATCTTACTACCACCTGATTTGAGGAGGTTGAGCCAGTCTTCAGCTCCAGTTTCCGAATATTTCAGATGGAGGTAACCCGCAGTCGAGATAACTAGTCCAGCAGAGTAAGTGTAACTATACAAGCCCATGTAGTAGTGAGCTTGGCGCATCCAAGTGAGTGCCGCATCGTCGTCAATTTCAATAGCATCTCCCCAGAAATCTGTCAAGACTTCCTTCATAATGCTGTTGAGCTTGCTTGCTCCAAAGGTCTCCCCTTCTTCAATCAGTGTATAAACCTTACGCTGGAAGGCTGCCTCCAAGAGGTGGGTGATGAAATTATGGAAGTAGGTATCTGTCAAGCGGTGGGCAAGAGCGAAACGTTTTTGACGAGGGTCGTCAGATTGGTGCTCCAAGTAATCACTAAGAAGCAATTCATTGAAGGTTGATGGCGCTTCGACGTAGTAGGTCGACATATGAGCATTGAAGTAACTTTGGTGATTATCTGAAAAGATAAATTGACCAGAATGTCCGATTTCATGAATCAAGGTATAGATATCACTCAAACGACCTGTCCAGCTCATGAGGACATAAGGGTGCACGCGATACGGATCCGCCGCATAACCACCAGAATCCTTGCCACTGTTAGCAGCAAAGTCCACCCAGCGTTCTTCTTGATAGCGAGCAACTTCCTGACAATATTCTTGACCCAAAGGTTCTACTGACTTCATAACCAAATCATAGGCGTCGTCAATAGTCACTTCAGGATTGAGGGCGCTGTCCAAGTCCAATTTCCAGTCTGCAAAGGTCATCTTTTCAAGACCATTGACCTTGGCAACATGCTTGAGGTATCTCTGGGCAACTGGCGAAAAGTCCTTCATGATGAGGTCAATCTGACGGTCAAACATGGCACGGTCCACTTCTTGCTCAGCTAGGAGATAATCAAAGACTGAGTCGTAGCCCTTCATATCTGCCAAGAGTTTTTCAGACTTGACTTGAGCTAAATAGGCTGCTGCTGCCGTATTTTGGTGCTTACGGAGTCCCTCTGAGAAAGAACGGAAAGATTTCTCACGAACCTCAGCGTCCTCGTGGTTTTGGTAGAAATTTTCATAGGTAACAAAGCTGTTTTTGTAGGTCTTGCCATGGGCTTCAAAGTCAGCCATTTCAAAGTCCCCAGCACGCATCTTAGTATAAATGTCCTGTGGGCTGTAGAAAACTTCACCCAGATTGGTCAAGGCCTTCTCCACATCCGCCCCTAGGTAGTGGGCTTTTTTGATTTTGGCCTGACGAATGGCTGCCGTTAAGTGTGGCAGCTCACCCAAACGGTCCAAGACTTCCTCGTCTGCTGCCACCAAGGCGTCGTCAAAGAAGGTCAAGGCTACGCTGGCGTCTGTTTCAAATTCCATCCCAGCTTGGGCAATATTAGCAAATTCTTCATTGCTATAGTCTGTCGTCTGAGGCATAAAGGCATAATTGCCGATATGGCTCATCTGGATATAGATTTGTTCCAATTCCGCAAAGGCCTTCTCGAAATCTTCAAAAGTGTGAAGATTTCCCTTGTAGTCACGGCTAAATTGGTTGATATCTTCGCGAGTCTTTTCGATTGCTCGCAAGAAGTCCTCACGGTCTTGGTATAGGGCGGTTAAATCCCAAAGTTCCTTTTCTGGAAATTCTGAACGGTGTTTTTGTTCCATTTTCTTCCTCTTATTTTTCTAATTCTACTAAAACACTAAGGGCTGATAAGGCGTAAAGTGGTGCTGTTTCTGCTCGCAAGATGCGAGGGCCAAGTCCTGCCAAAACAGCTTCTTTGGCTTCAAAACTTTCAATTTCCGCAGGTGATAGACCACCTTCTGGACCAAATATAAAGAGCAACTTAGCTCCTTTTTCAAGACCAGTGACTGCTTGCAGAAGCGCAGCGGTCTCTCCTTCTTTTGCTGATTCTTCATAGGCCACTACAATAGAGTCAAACTGGTCCAGCTGGGCTAGAAAGTCTGCTTTTTTCTCAAAAAGTTGGATACTTGGGACCAGATTCCGCTTGCTTTGTTCTGCTGCTCCAAGGGCAATTTTTTCTAGTTTTTCGGCTTTCTTGCCCAATTTCTTACCATCCCACTTGGCAACTGACCAGTCGGCAGGGAAGGCCCAGATTTGACTAGCTCCGAGCTCGGTTACTTTCTGAGTAATAAACTCCAGCTTGTCTCCCTTGGGAAAGCCAGATGCGATGGTCACTTGGATTGGCAGTTCCACATTGTCAGCTAATTCTTGAACCAACTCAAACTGACGTGCTTCCACATCCAACACGCGCGCCAAGCGCTTGACGCCATCATCAAAGACCAAGGTCACCTCATCATCTTCTTTCAAGCGCATGACCTGAAACATATGCTTGCTGGTTTCCTTGTCCTCAATAGTGACAGGAGAGATTGCACTGCCTTTGACAAAATACTGCTGCATGCTAGCCTCCAATCACACCTGAAATATCCTTGGTTTTCTTAAAGACACAGGCATTCCATTCCCCTTGAATCATGTGGGTTTCAAGGAAAAATCCAGCTGACTCAGCCGACTCGCGCACCATGTCCCACTTGTCCTTGATAATCCCACTCATGATCAGGTAGCCTTCGCCCTTGACCAAACGATAAGCATCCTCTGTCAGATGGATGAGAATATCCGCCAAGATATTAGCCACGATGACATCTGCCTCAATTTCTACACCCTTAAGCAAATCTCCAGCAGCAACATGGATATTTTCCATACCAGGGTTGAGCTCAATATTTTCCTGAGCCACACGAACAGCCACATCATCCAGGTCATAGGCGAAGATTTCTTTGGCACCAAGAAGCGAGCTAGCAATAGAAAGGACACCTGAACCAGTTCCTACATCCAGCACCGTTTCCCCACCACGAAGAACCTGCTCCAAGGCGAAAAGGCTCATCTTGGTCGTTGGATGCGTTCCAGTCCCAAAAGCCATGCCTGGATCCAGCTTGATAATCTTTTCTCCAGCAGTCGCCTCGTAGTCCGTCCAGGACGGCACAATGGTCAAGTCATGAGTGATGCGAGCTGGTTCATAATATTTCTTCCAGTTGTCTGCCCAGTCTTCCTCAGCCAAGGCAGTCGTCCCCATCTTGACCTCACCCAAATCCATAAAGTCTGTCAATTCTGCTAGACGAGCCTGCAAGTTCGCCTCAACCACTGCCACATCAACCGTATCTGGATAGTAGGCGGTCACTACGATTTCTTCTTGTTGCTCGACCTCTGGGAAAATCTCACCGAAGCGATCCACATTCCCCACATAGTCCATACTGTCTTCGATCGCAACACCTTGCGCCCCCAGCTCAATCAAGAGATTGGAGACCAGCTCCTCCCCCTCACGCTTCACTGTAACTTTTAACTCTTGCCATGTTTCCATTTTGTACTTTGCTTACCTTTCCATTAAGTTAAAAATATTCTTTCCGATAACAACAATAAGATTTTCTCTTAATTTCTTCTCTAACTCTAAGTCAATACCACTATTCTGTATGAATTTGTTTTCTACCATTTTATATAAGCGTCTCACTCTATTAGGATTTCCTGCAGCAAAATTAGGAGCATAATGATAAACAACTACTGGGACCTTATCATCAATTGAGCGTTTAGCAATCTGATTCCACAGATATTTATCAGTAATACCAAGAGACACTCCGTAAAGAATAATTATGTCAGAATTTTTAATTATCTCGCTATTCCTAACATCCATATTTTCTCTATATTCTTTCAAAATATATTCTTTTATAAGAAAACTTTTTTGCTCATCACTAAATGTAGCTGAAATTTGTGACTCGTCACTGACCCCTAAAATTGTACAAGCATCTAAAATACCATGCACATGGATTGGTTTTGATATTTGAAAACTATAAGCATTATGCCTCAGAGCATTACTAAATGTTACTGTTGATGATTCATATAACTTATCAAGTATACTAGTATAGTTTAAACTAAGAATATTTACATGATCATTTCCAATTGGCTTGTCATTATACTTTTGGCTAATAACTTCTTGATTTGATATAGGACAATCAGTCTTAATTCGATTTAGAGTGTTTTCAAAATCAATTTTATAATTTTCAACATTAAAGGTTTCCTCTACCATCCTTAAATAAGCAATTAAATCATCGATTATATCAGTAAAATCATCAATGAATTTATCCTTTGATTCTTTGCTTAGAATAATTCCAGAATTCTTTTTTGTTAATTCTCCAATTGATAATTCAAAATCTGACCAATTTTTATAATCATTTACTTTATCTGTAAATAACGATTCATAGATTAAATTTGAATATCTTTCTTTCTCTTTCCTTTCCATATAAACTTTATGTTGAAAGTCATAGAAATCCTTGTATTTTGTTTTTAAACCATATTGCAAATCTAAACCATTCCCAACAATATATGTAATATTCATTACTTAAATAATTTCCTTTCAAATGACTCTTCCTAATCAACCAGCATTCCACTATTTTGAAAAAGTTTTTACCGTCCCTTACATTCCTCAATCACATCTGTATAGTGTTCTTTCATTGCGCTATGAATCTGCTGTTTAAAAATACCAAACGTAAGATAATAAACAAATAGAACAATTCCTGCTAACAGTATCAGAAACAAAAAATATTCTGAAAATGAAAGTGTTTGATTATTCTCACCTTGTAAAGACAGAACATACAGCAACCCCCAGATAAGGGCCATAGAAATCCCAGCTACTTTCGTACCACTTTCTCTCTGCTTCTTTAACTTTAAATATTCCATATAGATGAATGTAGCTTCTTCTCTAGAATATTGTCCAGTTTTTAGTTTGCGTTTAACTTCCTTATTTAACGTCGTTGTTCCAATTATATAAACCACTTCATTTCCTCCAAATAATCCCTCACTCTATCCTGCAACTGGGGTACAACCTTATCTGAGCTAAGAAATTCCTCAATGCCCATCAGTCTATATCCCTGCCCTTCATCACCAAAGACAATCTTGTCAAACTGTTCCTGAGTCAACTTTCCCACTAGAAAGACGGATTCCTTCCCCTCAAAAAGCATACTTGGGTACACCTTAGTCCAAAGCAGACAATCCTCAGTCAGATGAATTCCTAGTTCTTCGTAAACTTCACGCGCCGCGCACTCAAAAGGACTTTCATCACCTTCTCGTCCGCCACCTGGTAATTCCCAGGTATTAGGGTATGGAATATTTGATTTGTCATCACGTAAGATAGTTAAGAGCTTATCACCACAAAAGAGGGCAATTTTGCAACCTGTAAAATCAGAAATTTCTTTTTCCATATCAGACTCCTAATACCTCGGATAAGGATAAAACTCTCCTTCTTCCAAGCCGACTTTTCCCTCTTCAAAGACTTCTTGGTTCCATTCCATGACAAATTCTTCTGCTTCTGGGTCTTCCAAAAAGTCCATGAGGGCATCCAGCCCAACCTCGGCAGTATCTTTCAGGAAAAGGGCAAAATAAGCTAAAAACTCGCGAGAAAATCCTTTTTTAGGCAGATAAGGAATGACAGCCAAATAATCTTCTGCATTAACTGTTGACTTAGCAGGATTGTAAAAAAGCACTGCTTCTTCAAAGAGAATATCATCCGAAGAAACCTCTCCGTCTTCATCCACCATCTCCACACCTGTAGCGTTTTGCGCTTCCAAGAGAAAACTCACTTCAACCGCGTGGTTGCGCTTGTCCCAGCTAATCTCATAGTCAAAAGGAAAGTTCTTGTCCAATTCTTCCTCTAAAACATCTAAAAATCCGTATGTTGCCATTTTGTCCTCTTTCTATGCGACTCTTTAATCGCCCCGATTGCTCGGAAATATGCTAAAATAGATACTACCATCTTACCACATATACATCAGAAAATCCATGTTAGAAAGGACTGCTATGCCAGACAATCTCGCGCTTCGCATGCGCCCTAAAACTATCGACCAAGTCATCGGTCAAAAGCATCTGGTAGGACCTGGAAAAATTATCCGTCGTATGGTGGAAGCCAATCGTCTGTCTTCCATGATTCTCTACGGACCTCCAGGAATCGGCAAAACCAGTATCGCCTCTGCCATCGCTGGAACAACCAAGTATGCCTTTCGGACCTTCAATGCCACTGTTGATAGTAAAAAACGGCTCCAAGAGATTGCTGAAGAAGCTAAATTCTCAGGTGGCCTTGTACTGCTACTAGACGAGATTCATCGTCTTGACAAAACCAAGCAAGACTTTCTCCTTCCTCTCTTGGAAAGTGGACTTGTCATCATGATTGGGGCTACGACTGAAAATCCCTTCTTTTCTGTCACTCCTGCCATCCGTAGCCGTGTTCAGATTTTTGAGTTGGAACCTCTGTCCAATCAAGATGTCAAAGAAGCGATTCAGATAGCTCTAAGTAACCCTGAGCGTGGTTTTGATTTTCCAGTAGAGCTAGATGAGGAGGCGCTGGATTTCATCGCAACCTCTACAAACGGAGATCTTCGCTCTGCCTTCAACTCACTTGACTTGGCTGTTCTCTCTACCCCTGAAAATGATAAGGGCATCCGCCATATCACTCTTGATATCATGGAGAACAGTCTGCAAAGGAGCTATATAACTATGGACAAGGATGGGGATGGCCACTATGATGTCCTCTCAGCCCTGCAAAAGTCCATCCGCGGCTCGGATGTGGATGCCAGTCTTCATTACGCAGCCCGCTTGATTGAAGCTGGGGATCTGCCTAGTCTCGCTCGTCGTTTGACTGTGATTGCCTATGAGGATATTGGTTTGGCCAATCCTGAAGCCCAGATTCATACCGTAACTGCTCTAGATGCTGCACAAAGAATTGGTTTCCCAGAAGCTCGCATTCTCATTGCCAATATCGTGATTGATTTGGCCCTTTCTCCAAAATCCAACTCAGCCTATGTGGCTATGGACAAGGCTCTTGCTGACCTCAAAACATCAGGGCATTTGCCCATTCCACGACATCTGCGTGATGGACATTATAGTGGTAGCAAGGAATTGGGCAACGCTCAAAACTATCTCTATCCACACAACTATCCTGGACACTGGGTCAAACAAGACTACTTGCCAGAAAAGATTCGCAATCATAGCTACTTTTCACCAGAGGAAACTGGCAAGTACGAACGGGCCTTAGCCCAACGTAAGGAAACCATTGATAAATTAAGAAACTTGTGAAATCCTTTTCAAAAAAAATAAATTTTCCTCTTGAATTTTTTAAAAAAAGTGGTATCATATAAACATAGAAACGCTGTGGTGTACGACTTCACACTTAAGTGTTGACCGACTATTTTTTGTATTATTAGGGAAACAAAAGTCTTCTAACAGCATGTAAGCCGTCTCACACGGAAACAGCTTCAGTTAGAGCGAGTTGCCCACCTGCTTAATTGCGCGGGTTCAATACAAACCGTGAAGATTCGGCACCAATACAGCTTTTTCTTTGCCTCCTTAGCTCAGCTGGCAGAGCAGCGGACTCTTAATCCGTGGGTCACAGGTTCGATCCCTGTAGGGGGCACTAAATACAACAGGAAAAAGCCTTAATTTCAAGGCTTTTTTGCTTGTCTATAACTGATTTGCTCCATCATTTGCCCCACTTTTAAATCTATCTTTTCTTTTTGAATCAAATTACATCTTAACAAATAGTGTAAAGCCAGTTACTTTTGCTTTGATGCCATACAATATTTTCATGTAGAGAAGACAAATTTTATCTTCTCTTTTTATTTTCAAAATGATAAAAACTGAAACTTCCAAATTTTCCATTTTGTTTATTGACATTTCCTCTAAAAAGGTGTATAATATTTTTATTATCAAACTATACTATACTATATAGGGGGTATTGAAATGAAATTTTCTAATCGTTTACTGCTATTCCTTGCAGGAGTTGTTTTTGTCCTTTTAGGACTTTTCCTATTTACAAACCCAGTAGCTAATCTTGTTGCTTACAGCTGGTGGATTGCATTTGGTTTACTGGTTTCTTCTATAGCAGCTATTTTAGGCTATTTCTCTGTACCAAAAGAGCTTCGCTCACCAGCTCATCTTTTCCAAGGGATTGTTAATCTTCTCTTAGCTCTTTACCTCGTTGCCTATGGCTTTGTGACGCTGCCAGTTGTCATTCCAACTATTTTAGGAATTTGGTTAATTGTAGAAGCCATTATAGCTTTCTTTAAAGGCAATCGTCTGGGATTGATTTTCCCTATTATTGGCAACCATATCATGTGGATAGCGTTGCTTGCATTTTTACTAGGTCTAGTGATTTTGTTCAATCCAGTAGCTACAAGTGTCTTTGTCGTTTATGTCGTTGCCTTTGCATTTTTAATTGTTGGTTTCACCTATATCCTTGATGCCTTTCGTAAATAGTCTAGTTGCTATTTCTATCGCATTCAAAAAAGCTGGGAAATCATATTCTCAGCTTTTTCGTCTCTTTAATTATCACTTTTTCGCATTCCATTCTACGTAGAATTGCTCTAAGTATTCTTCCAAAAAGTGATGGCATAGTGCTCTAGCATTCGATAAGTTGCAATAATAACCGGTCGAGAAGGGGGCATCGACTCAATCATACCGAAAATAAAAGAGCGAATGTTATCTGCAAAAAGAAAGCTTAGATTCTTTGCGATTTCAACAAAAAAAGCACTGTTTGTACTGACCCCAAAAAGTTAGACAAGTAATTTAAGTGAAGGATTTAGTTCTGTATTTCACAGGACTAATGTAAGTGGCTCATTTGGACTATCCTCCTGTTTTGTTTTGTCACTTACAGTATAGTCCTTTTAGGCTTTTCTTGTATTTTGAGTTTAACTAGCACCACGGGTATTATTTTTCCTTTTACTTACCAGATAGAAGTTAAAACTTAATTGAAAAGAACCATTTAATTTAACTAATGCATGTTCTTAAAATTTCCTAAGTCTACCAACAGCTCTATCTAAATCTTTCTTTTTAATCAAAATTTTAAAATTGCCTAATTTATAGAATATAAGTTTTTAAATAAAAATTTAATCTTTTTGTAATATATTGTATATTGTATAAAAGATTATTGTATGCTATAATTCACCTTGTGTAGCAGTATTTTGTACTACTAAATATAGGAGATTTTATTCTATCTCTATAAAGTAATAAAGGAGTGTAAGCCCATGGAAAATGTTGTTGTCTCAATTTTTCATATTGAAAGTGAAGCCTTTCAGGCCTTTTCAGAATTAAAACAGTTTGTTCAAACTGAAAATACAAAATTAGCTCAGGCTTCAATTGTAAAAGCTGAAAATGGTGTTGTTAACGTCAAAGATAGCTTTGATTTGATGAATTCCCTAGGAGATGATTATTTCGAAGGCGGATTAATTGGTAGTTTAATCGGAATTTTAGGTGGACCACTAGGTGTTCTCTTTGGTTTTGCTACTGGTGGAGCAATTGGCGCCTCCGTTGGTTCAGACAAAGAATTGATCAATTCGGCATTAATTACAACCGTTAGTAAAAAGTTGACTAATGGCGAAGTAGCTATTATTGCACTTGTACAAGAAAATGATGAATCTGTTTTAAATGCTATTTTTGAAAAGTATCAGGTTGACATTGCTAGATGGGATGTCGCTACTGTTGCGGCAGAGATAGAGTCAGCTCTCAAAATTCAAGAAGATTTAGAGCATCAAGCTAAAGCTCGCTTAATTGCGGATAAAAAAGAAGCTCGTCGTGAAAAATTTGATAAATTGAAAGCTAATATTAAAGAGAAATTTTCGAAAAAAAATTAACAGACTGAAGAGACTGAGGTAAAAAGATTTCGATTTTTAAAAATCTTTACTATTAAGCTATTTAAATAAATGGTTTAAATTAATAAAAAAGCGACCAAACGGAGTTTTCTGGCACTTAAACTTCTGTTTATTCGCTTTTTATGTTAGTCATGTAAATTTGTAGCTAATTTACATGACTTTTCTATATTCTCTAATAATAGGCACTGATGATTTATCATAGGTACACCGGTCTCCTGAATCAAAGCTTATAGAGTTATGGTTCGTCTGGATACGAGGGTCAACATATATAGGTATTATAGGTTTTCTAACCAAATGTGAGTCATTTGTTTTTGCCCCACTTTTGCCCCATTTTTAAATCCTGACATTGAAAATACCTAAAAGTATTTCCCTAAAATCAGCTATATTTCAACATTTTTGTTTATTTTCAATATGAAAAGTTCTTACAAATTCATGCAGGGGGCATCTAAATACAACAGGAAAAGCCTTGAAATCAAGGCTTTTTTGTTTATTCTGAACTAAGAAATGACAAGATTTTTAGGATATTCTGAGTCTAATATAGATGAAATTCTTTTCTTATAAGAAAAAACGCTAGATAGCGTTTTTTGTTATTCTTAGTTACTCGTCTAATCGAATAAACATCATTGCGTTAAGCAAAGAGATGAGAGCGACTGTATTGACATTATTGGAATAGATCAGTCTCTTATTTTCAATCGGCGGAATAATAAAATTAGAAATAATGATGTCGTAAGGTGATTCTTTTAGAGCATCAAGGGATAACTCTAATTCACCCCAAACTTCCAGTTCAAAATTGTTACTGCAATAGTAAGAAAGTGTCTCAGCTATTGATTTTGCATGATACTGATCAAAATTACTCATAACCAAAACCTTTAATTTCGGTTGATTTTGTAAAAGATTTAGCACCAAGTGTTTGCTATGAGTGATAAAAGTATAAGACAAATGATTGACCTTCATTGAACTATCATCCATTTCCAAAGTCTTTAGATAATGTTCCATTCCTTCCTTCACCTCTGAAACAAAGCGAGGGAAAATATTTTGAAAGTTCTTGATTGTATTACCTTTTTGATCAAATAGGATAAACTCTGTCGATAATTCCTGACGATGCAGATGTGCCGTATTATGCAGATGCCAAATCAGATTGTCTCTATTGTCTACTTGAAGATTATAGTCTCTTGATACCTGATCTACTAGATCTCCCAATAACTGATACGATTTTTTTACATAACTGTCTGTTTTTGCATGGTTCAGAAATACTTCTTCATCTATGAAAAACATTTTTTGAAAATAGGATACAAACAGTTGACCTATCACTTCTATATTCAATGAGATATGATATTCAGAATCAAAGCTGGCTACAATCTCTTCGATTTCTTCTGCCTGCATGAAAGATTCCAACAATTGATTGTTAAAAGAATTTTTCTCAACTTCCAAGAAATGACCAAACTTTATTCGGTATAAATTTGTTACGAGGAGTAACTTTAACATTCGTTGAGTGGCGAAATTGACTGGAAATGCAGTTTCTTTATAGACCAGTGCCAACAGCTTACACAAAGGTTCTACAGAAAAATCTTCAAAGGGCCATTCGAGGAAATAATATTTCTCTGAAAAATATTGGGCAAAAAAGTAACGGATATCGATTTCATTTCCAGTGATTCGAACTGGATTGAGGCTAATTTCAAAACGATATTGCTTCTTAATAATTTTATTAATATGACTGATGATACGGTAAAGAGAGGAAGAACTGATATAAAACTCTTTGCAAATATTCTCTTTATCACATCCTTCATTGAAGAAGACAAATTCTAATATTGAAAAGTGAGTTGAATGCTTAAAAAAATGATGATAGATCATTTCAATATCACTATCGTCAGTATTTATGATACGGATACCATTTGTCGAGGAATGAAATAGCAAGTCAGGAAAAGAAGATCTGACATGGGATAAGTCATCTTTTACAGAACGTTCTGCACAGTGCAATAATTCTGCTAGTTCTGAAATATGAAACCAGCGTTTGTTTTCAAATAGTAATTCTAATAATTCTAATTGTCTGTGACTTTTTTTCGATAATAAATCTCTCATGAATAGCTTTTCTCTCTTTGTAATAAACTAAACGATTGCCTATCAATCTTCATGCAATTATACCATATAGAGTGCATTTATCCTCTTACAACGACTTTTGCTTGTCATCAAAAGACTAGTCTAATCACTTAGAAACTCAGTAGCACCAAGATTTTCTTATTTATTTGTACCTATGGTGTATTTTTATAATACGTAATCTAAGACAAATTATTATCCTTCCATATTTAAATATTATATAATTAATTTAATCAAAGAAATTGATTTTCTGAAATTGATTCTTTGATTTAGAAATAGAAAAGGAGGATACACTATGTTGTGGTCCATTATTGTAGGAGGTCTTATTGGTCTCGCCGCTGGTGCAATCACTAAAAAAGGTGGTTCAATGGGAATAATTGCAAATATCTTTGCAGGGCTTATCGGTTCATCTGTAGGACAATCTCTTCTCGGAAGCTGGGGACCTTCATTGGCTGGGATGGCTATTATTCCATCAATCGTAGGTGCTGTGATTGTTGTTGCAGTCGTTTCATTTCTATTTGGTAAAAAATAAGCATTACCTAATAAGAAATTAAAAGTGATAAGCCATAATTTTGAATACTGTAGACGGGTAAAATTATGGTTTAAAGCTTTTCATTTGAAAGGATTTAATATGTCAAAATCAAAGAAAATATTGTTACTTATTTTCTGTATCTTAATCTTGACTATTTTCCTTCCTATTCTCATAGATTATCATCAGGTCAGTGATTTAGATATCCACTTATTCAGTTGGAGAGATTTCTACGCTGAATTTCTGATTGCTAGATATGTCTTTTGGGGGACACTTGTCCTATCGGTTTTAGTTTTAATTTCAATGTTAGTGATACTCTTTTATCCTAAACAATATTTAGAGATTCAATTAGAAACTCAAGAAGATACATTAAAACTAAAAAATTCAGCTATCGAAGGCTTTGTTCGATGTTTGGTCATTGATCATCAGTTGATGAAAGAACCAACGGTCCATGTAAATAGCCGCAAAAATAAATGTTTCGTTACTGTAGAAGGAAAAATTCTTCCTTCAGACAACATCTCAAATCGATGTCTAGTCATTCAGAATGAAATAACTCATGGATTAAAGCAGTTCTTTGGTATTGAACGTGAGGTAAAACTTGAAGTTAAAGTTAAAGAAGTTGAACCTCGAAAAACGACCAAAAAGACTGTTAGTCGTGTAAAGTAAGGAAGTAAAAATGGAATGGTTTAAAAAATATCAGTATCCAATTATTGCAGGTTTAGTAGGTGTCATTCTCGCTTGCTTTATCTTATCCTTTGGCTTTTTCAAAACACTATTTGTACTAATTTGTGGAGCCTTAGGAGCATTTGCTGGATACTATGTTAAGGAAAAATATTTAAATAAATAAAGGAGTCTCGTATGTCAAACGTAGATAAAAATGTAGAAAAAAAAGATGTTGCTGTTGTTTCTCAAAATGTTAAAGGGGAACTCACTTATGAAGACAAAGTAATCCAAAAAATCATTGGTCTTTCACTTGAAAAAGTACCTGGACTTTTGGATGTGGATGGAGGATTCTTCTCTAATCTAACAGAAAAAATTATCAATACAGATAATGTCACTCATGGTGTCAATGTTGAAGTTGGGAAAGAACAAGTTGCAGTTGACTTGAACATTGTTGTTGAGTACCAAAAGAATGTCCCTGCTTTGTACAAAGAAATCAAAGATGTTGTCGTATCACAAGTTACAAAAATGACTGATCTAGAAGTTGTTGAAGTCAATGTGAATGTTGTTGATATCAAAACGAAGGAACAGCATGAAGCAGATTCAGTTAGCCTCCAAGACCGAGTAACTGACGTGGCTTCTTCAACAGGAGAATTTGCTTCAGAACAATTTGAAAAAGTGAAATCTGGTATCGGTTCAGGTGTTGCTGCTGTTCAAGAAAAAGTAGGCGAAGGTGTTGAAGCCGTTAAAGGCGAAACAAAGGAAAATGCTCGCGTACACTAATTTATCTTGTCAAAATCAATCAATTTAAAGGAGGCAGAATCATGTCAACAGAAGAAAAATTAAACCAAGCAAAAGGTTCCATTAAAGAAGGTGTCGGCAAAATGATCGGCGATGAAAAAATGGAAAAAGAAGGAACAGCTGAAAAAGTTGTTTCTAAAGTAAAAGAAGTTGCTGAAGATGCTAAAGACGCTGTCGAAGGCGCTATTGAAGGTGTTAAAAACATGCTTCACAAAGATGAAAAATAAGGCTAAACGTTAATTGACCTTTTCATTATAGTAGTCAAAAAGAGGACCGTAAATGTCCTCTTTTTTTTGTAGATCGGATTCTAAACACGCTTCCCATTTTTCGTTAAAAGAAATTCTTAACAGGAAAGTCTCTGGTTTCAGGGCTTTTTTGCTTACTTAAAATAATATCTCCCTTTTAAAGAAAGAAAATTTAAAAGCTTGCACACTACTAGACTGGCTTATTTATCCACCACTTGAGCCTCAAATTGGGCTGGTTGGTTGTCTACATTGGTAATGGTTATCGTGTAGGGCTTGTTATTGGTGGCATCAAAGACTTTTTCACCTTGGTAACTCACAACAACTCCATCTTTTTCTAAATAAATATCTGCTTGATTGTTTGGAAGTTCTTCATCCTCCTCATCAAAACCATGGCTTTTTGTAATTTTTTGTCCCTCTACTTCATAGTAAACATCACCATTACTCTCACTCCAAACACTTGAGCCAGTTAATTTAATTTTACTTGAATCGTTTTTCTTCAAGATGAAGATTGAATAGTATTCCAAATCTTGTGTTCTGGGGGTTACTTTTAAGTTGACGGATTGACCTAGTTGAAGAGTGTATTTGCCATAGTTCAAAACGGAAAAGACAAACCAAACTAGCAGCAAACTATACAAGACTCCTATAATCATTCGTGAGCGCCTACTTTTAAACAAACGTAAAAGTAACACAAAAGAGACAATAAAGAGCAATTCTGTAAACATTCTTCTCCCCTTTTCTCATCATCGTTGACATCCTAAACAGAGTCTCGCATCCATTTCCCACTAGTAACATCAACCATACAAAGTCTGATACATCTTGTCTAGAAAAGCTTTCAACTCTTTTCGAACAATCTTTAATAGGCGTTCTTCTTCGGCTTGAGAGATGGTCACACTTTCTTTATTTTGATTACTAATATAAGAATAGTAACTACGTTTTATGGTTAATTGATGATCTAAAATATAGTAGGCATCTATTTTTTCCTCATTTACCCTTGTTTCAAATAAAACAGAGATTTCATCCCTACCAAGATTCAACATTTTGAAATCAATGTCTCCTTTTATCCCTATGGAGTCAATTCCTCCATCCAAGCGAATGGCACCGTCGGGAGGAACAATATAGCCTGCTTTTCGCATGTCAGACGCATATTTCCCTGACGCCGTTAAATGTTTTAAGACGGCTATAGTGTCCTTTTCTTCAAAGGAAGTCTTTAATTGGAACCATTCTTGGTGGCTTTGATACTGAGAATAAAGAGTGATACCAACAACTAAGGCAAGTACAGAAGCGAGCAAGATTCGTATTTTTCTAGTTCTCGACGTGTTTATCTCCTCTATCTAAGAAATCATAGAAATTTTGTTTCCAATTTTAAAAGGCAACTTCCTTATCCTTGGATATCCTTGGGACTCTAACTCAAGTGACTGCTATCTACCCTTTTTCATGATGTATTTTCGTATAGGTGTTTCAACCATTTGAACGATTTCAAATCCTTCTTTTTGGTAAAGATTGTAAGCTTTTTGATTTGCCTCGTAGACATTTAGAGAAATAGTATCTATGTCTTCATTTTCAAATGCCAAACTAACAAACTTCCTTAAAGCTTGGCTACCTATGCCTTGCCCCTGCTTCTGAGGGTTGATAAAAAATCTCCCGATATGAAGATTCCTGTCTTCTAGCCTGATTTTCTGGATAAGCCCGACAAACTCTTGTCCATCAAAGATTGAAAAGATTCCTTCCAAATCTTGCAAGATTTGAATTGTTAAGGGAAAAGGAATCATTGGTCCCATCCATTGTTCTTGAAAAGCTTGGCCAAGGGAGTTGGACCATTGGCATACGAGCTGAGCGTTTTCTGTACTCACATTTTCTTCAAAACGAATTGTCATCTATTTCCTCACCATCTTATCAATGTTTCTTTATTATACTACTTCTCCTATTTTTTACGAATAGATAAGTATGATTGATCTTTATTTTTTTCTTGTCGGGAGCATTCTCGCTTCTTTCTTAGGTTTGGTCATTGACCGTTTTCCTGAGCAATCCATTATTCGACCAGCTAGCCACTGCGATTCCTGTCAGACTCGCTTGCGTCCCTTAGATTTGATTCCTATCCTCTCGCAGGTGGTTAATCGCTTTCGCTGTCGCTACTGCAAGGCTCGCTATCCTGTTTGGTATTCCCTCTTTGAACTCGGCTTAGGGATTATCTTTCTTGTTTACTCTTGGGGATGGCTTTCCTTGGGTCAAATCATCCTAATCACTGCTGGCTTGACCTTGGGAATCTATGATTTTCGCCATCAGGAATATCCCTTGCTAGTTTGGCTGACTTTCCACCTAATCCTCATGGCCTGCTCTGTCTGGAATCTGGTTATGGTCTTCTTTCTTGTCCTCGGAATCATGGCTCATTTTATCGACATTCGCATGGGCGCAGGGGATTTTCTCTTTCTGGCTTCTTGTGCTCTCGTCTTTAGCGCGACCGAATTACTCATCTTGATTCAGTTTGCTTCTGCGACAGGGATTCTAGCCTTTCTCCTACAAAAGAAAAAGGAAAGACTTCCTTTTGTGCCTTTCCTCTTACTTGCTACTTGTGTGATTATTTTTGGTAAGCTACTGCTTGTTTGATAAAGTCCTCAATCGGCTCTCCTTGGTGGAGAGCTTTTACAATTTTCGAACCGACAATAACACCATCTGATACCGCATTAAAGCGTTCGACATCTGCTTGACTAGATACGCCAAAACCTGTCAAGACTGGGATGTCAGCTACTTGATGCAATTGTGCCAAGTGCTTGTCCAAGTCTGCGCGGTAATTTCCTGATTTCCCTGTCACCCCATTGATAGCAACGGCATAGACGAAGCCTTCTACTCCCTTGATCAACTCTTTCTGACGCTCAATCCCTGTTGTCAAACTTACTAGGGGAATCAAGGCGATATCTGTGTCTACCAAAAATGGCTCTACAAAGTTGGCATGCTCATGAGGCAGGTCTGGGATAATCAAGCCCTTAACTGCAGTATCTGCCAGATCTTTGACAAATTTGTCCACACCGTACTGAAAAAGGGGGTTGAAGTAGGTCATGATGACCAGTGGTACCTCAGTCTGAATGGTTTTCAAGGTTTCAACCAAAGCCTGGGTAGAAGTCCCATGAGCTAGACTACGTAAGCCTGCTTCTTCGATCACAGGTCCATCTGCAACAGGGTCTGAAAAGGGAATACCCACTTCAATAGCTGAAACACCCAAATCTTCTAAAAAGTGGATTGTTTCAGCGAGACCAACCAAACCTTTCTCATGGTCTCCAGCCATGATATAGGGAACAAAAATTCCTTTTCCAGCTGCTTTGATAGCGTTCAATTTTTCTGTTAGTGTCTTAGGCATGGGCTTCTCCCTTCTTTGCTGCATCTGCTTCCAAGCGGTCTTTGACTTGAACCACATCCTTGTCCCCACGTCCAGATAGGCAGACAATCATCGACTTGTCTGGTCCAAGTTCTTTGGCCAATTTCACTGCGAAGGCAATGGCATGGCTAGATTCCAAGGCTGGGATAATTCCTTCCACACGAGACAAGAGTTGGAATCCTTCCAAAGCTTCCTCGTCTGTCACAGGAACATAGCTGGCACGTTTGATATCGTGGTAGTGAGAATGTTCTGGACCGATACCAGGATAGTCCAATCCTGCTGAGATAGAGAAGGCTTCAAGAATTTGACCATGAGCATCTTGGAGCACATCCATGAGGGAACCATGGAGGACACCTGGACGACCCTTGGTTAAGGTCGCTGCGTGGTGCTCCGTGTCCACACCAAGTCCTGCTGCTTCAGCCCCATACATAGCTACTGACTCATCTTCTACAAATGGATGGAAGAGACCGATAGCATTAGAACCACCACCAACACAGGCTACTAGGGCATCTGGTAAGTCTTGTCCTGTCAAGTCACGGTACTGTTGTTTAGCTTCTCGACCGATGACACTTTGGAAGTCACGAACGATTTCTGGGAAAGGATGAGGTCCCAAGGCAGAACCAAGGATATAGTGGGTATCGTCGATATTTGCCACCCATGAACGGAGGGCTGCATTGACCGCATCCTTAAGCACGCGCGAACCATCTGTCACAGCCTCAACCTTAGCTCCTAAAAGCTCCATACGGAACACATTAAGTGCTTGGCGTTTAACATCTTCCTCACCCATGTAGATGGTACATTCCATGTTAAAGAGGGCCGCAGCTGTTGCAGTTGCCACACCGTGCTGACCAGCACCTGTTTCAGCGATAATTTTCTTTTTGCCCATGCGTTTAGCCAGAAGAACTTGTCCCAAGGCATTGTTAATCTTGTGAGCACCTGTATGGTTAAGGTCTTCCCGTTTGAGATAAATCTTGGCTCCGCCGATATGCTGGGTCAAGTTTTTTGCGTAGTAAAGGGGAGTTTCACGTCCTACGTACTGGCGCAAAAGTTGGTTCAATTCCTCTTGGAAGCTTGGGTCTGCCTGACTTTCACGATAAGCTTTTTCCAACTCCAAAACTGCTGTCATCAATGTTTCTGGGACGAAACGTCCGCCGAATTTTCCGTAAAATCCATCTTTATTTGGTTCTTGATATGCCATGCTTTACACTCTCTATAAATCTTCTAATCTTTTCATGATCTTTTTGTCCATCTGTCTCCACTCCACTCGATACATCTACTGCATAGGGAGTAAAGTGTTGAATTGCTTTTGCTACATTGTCTTCCTTAAGCCCACCAGCGATAAAGAAAGGCTGGGCTAGTCCAGACGTATCCAGTTGACCCCAGTCAAAGGTCTTACCACTCCCAGCCACAGGGGCATCAAAGAGGAGATAATCCGCCTGAGAATTGGGGACATGACCATCTCCATCCACCTGCACCGCCTGAATGCTGGCACAAGGCAAATCCTCAAACAAATCATCTGCTACCTGACCATGAACTTGAACCAAGTCCAAACCAACTTTTTCAATCGCTTCTAGCAGTTCTGCCCGACTTGGTGAAACAAATACGCCAACCTTTTTTACACCTGCAGGAATGAGCTTTGCCAGCTCTGTAGCCTTTTCCAAGGTCACCTGTCTTTTACTAGGTGCAAAGACAAAACCAATATAGTCTGCCCCTGCTGATACGGCTGTTTCTACCGCTTCTTTGGTCGTCAATCCACAAATCTTAACCTTTGTCAATTTGCAACTCCTTGATTCTCTGGGCTACATCTTCTGCCTGCATGAGAGCTGTCCCCACCAAGATTCCGTTAAAGTATGGTGCTACTCGTTCCGCATCCTGCCCTGTGAAAATAGCAGATTCAGAAATGTAATAGTGACCTTTCTTAAAGTGCTGAGCCAAGTCCACACTGGTCTGCAAGTCGACCTCAAAGGTGGTCAAGTTGCGGTTATTAACCCCAATAATCTCAGCACCAAGCCTGTGGGCCACTTCTAGTTCAGCTAGATTGTGAGTCTCCACCAAGACTTCCAAACCTAACTCTGTCGCGTAGTCATACAGTTCCTTGAGGCGTTCTTCTGACAAGGCTGCCACGATGAGCAAGATGACTGTCGCCCCTGCATTCCGAGCTCGGATGATTTGCTTTTCATCGATGATAAAGTCCTTGTTGAGTGTCGGAATCTGTACCTGACTAGAAATCTCTCGTAGATAATCCAAATGCCCTTTAAAGAAAACTTCATCTGTCAAAACCGAAATCATCACTGCGCCGTTCGCTTCATAAGTCTGGGCCTGTTGTACAATATCCACATCGAGATTGATATCTCCCAAACTAGGGCTAGCCTTCTTGACCTCAGCGATTACCTGTAAACGGTCTTGATGTTGTTTTAAATAGTCAGCTAAGCGATAGGTCTGGCGCAAGGGCTGGATTTCCTCCAGTTCCATTTGCTCGACCTCACGCGCCTTCTGCTCCAAGATTTGTGCTAAAAATTCCTGACTCATTTTTGATACTCCTGTAACAGTCTGAGTTTTTCAAGGGCCTTGCCACTAGCAATCACTTGACGAGCCAAGGCAACTCCTTCCTTGATACTATCTACCTTACCATTAGCATAGAAACCAAGACCAGCATTCAATACTGTCGTTTCCAAGAATGGGCTTGGTTCATTTTTCAGAACGCTGAGCAAAATTTCTGCATTTTCCTGAGCATTGCCTCCACGGATATCTTCAATAGCGTAGCGTTCCATCCCCAAATCCTCTGGAGTGAAGCTTGACAAGGTGATTTCGCCATTTTCAAGAAGAGCAATCTTGGTTGTTCCGTTCAAGCCAGCTTCATCAAGACCTTCTGGTCCAGCAACCACAATGGCACGCTTACGACCCATATTTTTCAAAACCTGAGCTGTACTTTCTAAAAGTTCTGGACGACTAATACCAAGAAGCTGTGTTTCCAAAGCCATTGGGTGAATCAGTGGACCAGTCAAGTTCATAATTGTTGGAATTCCCAACTCCAAACGAGCTGGCATGATGTATTTCATAGCTGGGTGCATATTTTTAGCAAAGAGAAATACAATTCCAGTTTTATCGAAGACCTTACCTAGTTCAGCTGGTTTGAGGTCTAGATTGATACCCAAGGCTTGAAGGACATCTGCAGAACCAGATTTAGAAGAAATCGAGCGGTTACCGTGCTTAGCCATATGAATGCCGCCACCAGCCAAGACAAAGGCTGCAGTTGTCGAAATGTTAAAGCTGAAGGACTTGTCCCCACCTGTACCACAGTTGTCCATAGCATCATGAATTTCAGTTGGAATGTGTTGGGCATGCCCTCTCATGACTTGTGCAATGGCTGTGCGTTCTTCCGGTGTTTCCCCCTTCATCTTAAGGGCCAAGAGGAGAGAAGCAATCTGCGCTTCGGTTACACGCCCAGTTACGATACGCTCAATGACATCCGTCATTTCCACACCTGATAAATGTTCAAATTTTGCTAATTTTTCAATAATCTCTTTCATCCTAGTTTCCTCACTTTACAACCTTCTCGATAAAATTCCGAATAGAAGACAAGCCATCTGGCGTTCCGATACTTTCTGGATGGTATTGGAAGCCATAAATCGGCAGGCTTTTGTGTTGAATTCCCATAATAGCTTGGTCATCAGTCGAACGAGCTGTAACTTCAAAGCCTTCTGGCATTTCTTCAATCAAAATACTGTGATAACGCATGACTGGACGACCATCCTCGATGCCTTGATAGAGAACAGATGGCGCTTCAAAGCTGATGTGGCTCTGTTTCCCATGCATAACTTTTGGAGCCAAGCCTAGCTTCCCACCAAAGACTTCTGCGATGGCTTGATGACCCAAACAAATCCCTAGAATTGGCTTCTTGCCTGAAAAGTCACGAATCATGTCTTCCATCTTTCCGGCATCAATTGGCCAACCAGGACCGGGAGAAAAAACCAGACCATCTGCTTTTTCAGCTTCTTCATACAGCTTGGGATCATCATTTCTCAAAACCTGCACCTCTGCAAAATTCCCAATGTATTGAGCCAAGTTATAAGTAAAAGAATCATAGTTATCAATCAATAAAATCATGGTCTTAGTTCTCCAATTCTAGTCATAGATTTAGCCTTGTTAATGGTTTCTTGGTATTCGTTTTGGGCGATAGAATCATAGACAATCCCTGCCCCAGCCTGCACATAGGCTGTTTGATTTTTGAGAATCATAGTTCGGATGGCAATGGCGAAATCCATATCACCCGTCGCAGACAAGTAGCCGATTGCTCCTGCGTATACGCCTCGTTTTTCCGTCTCCAGTTCATAGATGCGTCTCATGGCCCGAATCTTTGGAGCTCCTGACACTGTTCCAGCTGGAAGTGTAGCTTTCAAGGCATCCATGGCATTGAGTTCTGGAAGCAAACGTCCCTTGACCACGCTGGTCAAATGCATGACATAGCGGAAGAGCTCCACTTCCATATACTTGGTGACTTGGACACTTGCCGTTTCAGCAATTCTACCGATATCGTTACGCCCCAAGTCTACTAACATTCGATGTTCTGCTGTTTCCTTCTCATCAGAAAGCAGGTCTGTCGCCAAGGCCTTGTCCTCTTCATCCGTAGCCCCTCTTGGTCGCGTACCTGCAATCGGATTAGTTGTCACGATGCCATTTTTAACTGAAACCAAACTTTCTGGACTGGCACCGATGATTTGATAATCCCCAAAATCATAGAAATAGAGATAATTAGATGGATTGGTCACGCGAAGATTTCTGTAAAAGTCAAATGGATTACCAGTAACCTCTGCTGAGAAGCGCTGACTGAGTACGCATTGGAACATGTCTCCATTGCGAATCAAGTCACGAGCTGTTTCCACCATTTGCTCAAACTTCTGAGAAGCGATGTGGGGCTTGAAGTCCAGCGGTGATAAATCCAAATCTTCAAATTCATTTGAAGCAGGGATGCGTAATTCCTCAAGCACTTGGTTCAAGGCTTTTTCCAAATCCTCTTGACTGCGATCGCTATATAGAGCATCCTCAATGACATGGATTTTTTCCTTCTTATGGTCAAAGACCATATAACTCTCATAGACAAAGAAATGCATGTCTGGCGTCCCAATGGTATCCTCAGGGATTTGGCAAATTTCTTCATAAAGAGAAATCATATCGTAACCGACAAAGCCAATAGCTCCCCCACCAAAAGGGAGGTCTGAATGGTGCTGGCTCTTATGAGTCACATCATAAAGGAAATCCAAAGGATCCCGATCAATCACTTGCCCATTTTGATAGAGGACTCCATTTTCAAACTGAATCTCAAAAACAGGATTATAGGCTAGGATAGAAAAACGAGCGGTTTCCTTGTCTCTCGGAATACTTTCTAAGATCACCTTGTGTTGCCCCTTTAGGCGCATATAAGCCAAGATTGGTGATAAGACATCTCCATGAATGATTCGTTCCATTGTAATTTCCCTTTCAGTTTCTTATTTTTAATTTTTTGTCTTTTTTCTATTTCCCTTAAATAGTGCGGACGGGAGGTAAAATTATCCAGTGGATGATTTTAGAAATCCATGAAATGAAAGACCTAATTTTCGAGCTCCTCGCTCATTCATTTCTAGGCTCAGGCTAAAATAGTTCCCCAAACTATTTTACTCTCAAAAATTCCGTTCTAGAGAAGCAAAGATGCTTCTCTAGAATACCACTATGGCGGGAAATAGCGGTTTAATGCTCACTTCGTTCGCAAATATTTTATAGAAATTTATTTAGTGATAAAGCATAATTTAAAACTGATAGCCATATCTACGATAAATATATAAAAATCCCCACGCAAAATAACTTGCGTGAGGACGAAATTCGCGGTGCCACCTCAATTATAGGATTTCTCCTATCTCTCATTCCTGTCTCAGAACTTTCCTATAACAGGCTGTGCGATAAAGGGCACTCCCTTGAGAATTATGTTTTCTTCTCTCGTTTCAGATGGACCCAACCTTACAGCTTTCTCTGCTTGTTTCCAGCAACCACAAGCTCTCTGTGAGAGAAAGGACTGTAATTTTTCCATCTCTTATTTTTTATCTTCTAGGTAGTCTGCAATCGCAGCTACGTCCTTGTCTCCACGACCAGAGACATTGATGATGATAATCTCATCTTTACTTAGTTTCGGTGCACGTTTAACCGCTTCTGCGATGGCATGCGAACTTTCGATTGCTGGGATAATCCCTTCAGTCTTGCTGAGAAGGAGCAAGGCTTGAACAGCTTCTTCATCTGTTGCTGCTACGTATTCTACGCGGCCAGAATCTTTGAAGTAGGCGTGTTCTGGACCAACCCCTGGATAGTCCAAACCAGCTGAGATAGAGTAAACTGGCGCTAGCTCTCCGTCTTCCTTAAAGACTGCATAGGTCTTCATACCATCGACAATTCCGACACTACCTTTTGTCATAGTGGCTGCATGCTTGTCTGTGTCAAGTCCGTGACCGGCAGCTTCGACCCCAACCAATTTGACTTCTTCATCAGCCACATACTGAGAAAAAGCTCCGATGGCATTGGAACCACCACCTACACAGGCAATGACGTAGTCTGGTAAACGGCCTTCTTTTTCTAAGATTTGACGACGAGATTCTTCACTGATGACCTTTTGGAATTCATGAACAATGGTAGGATAAGGATGAGGTCCTACAGCAGATCCCAAAACGTAGAAGGCTTCAAGGTCATTCATCCATGCTCCAAAGGCTGCATCAACCGCATCCTTAAGAGTTCGTGTCCCCGTTTCAACTGCGTGAACAGTCGCTCCCATCATCTCCATGCGGAAGACATTGAGTCGTTGACGCTCCACATCTTCTGCACCCATGTAGACATCACAAGCCATACCAAACTTGGCTGCAGCAGCTGCTGTCGCAACACCGTGCTGACCAGCTCCTGTTTCTGCGATCACTCGTTTTTTGCCCATACGTTTGGCAAGAAGGATTTGACCTAGAACATTGTTGAGCTTGTGAGAACCAAGGTGGTTAAGATCTTCGCGCTTGAGATAAATCTTAGCTCCACCTAGGTGCTCTGTCAAACTTTCCGCAAAATAAAGCGGTGTTTCGCGACCAGAATAATCCTTCAAGTAATGGCGAAATTCTGCCAAAAACTCTGGATCATCCTTGTACTTGTCAAATGTCACTTCCAACTCATCCAACAAAGCTTGAATCGGCTCCGGTACAAAACTACCACCAAATTGTCCAAAATAACCTTTAGTTGTCATAAAATTTTTCCTCTTTCCATATTAATTCGGCTTTTTGTTTGCTTTTAGTAGTAGGCAAGGAGCTGCAGATAGAACTCAAGTTCATCAAAGCGACTTAACGCCCTAATAAAAGATAAACAAAATGACCGAAAGAAAAAAGCCCACACACAGAATCTACTTCCATGTGAGGGCGTTGGTAACGCGGTGCCACCTCAATTATAAAGGGACTATTCCCCTTTACATCTCTGCCTTGTCTAACAACAAGTTGCACTGTAAGGTGTGCGCACCGAATTTTCATTGTTTCAAATTCATTTTTAAAATCAGCCCACTTTCACTACTTCCAACCACCTGTTCACAATCACCACAGGCTCCCTGAAGATCAAAAATAGTTACTTTTCTGATTTGTTGAGAATATTATATGCTATTGTCCGCTTTTTGTCAAGATTTTTTATTATTTTTTTCCAGAACCGAGGATTTCTTCAGAAATTCTCACCAAAGTCTGAACGATGTAATCAACTTCTTCATCGCTTAATTTTGTATGAAGAGGAAGCGTAATTTCATTTTCAAAGAAGGCATAGGCTCTTGGATAATCTGCCATATCGAAACCAAGATTCTTATAGGCTGTCAGGAGAGGAAGCGGTTTATAGTGTACATTACTTGCAATTCCTGCTTTGGCCAATTCTTGGATGATGTGGTTGCGTTCTTCTAAACTTGCTCCTTCTACATGGGTGATGTAGAGGTGGCGTGAAGATTCGACACTATCAGTCTTGTGTGCCAATGGACGGATGCGAGAACCTGCAAAACCACGATCATAGCGGTCCACGATGTCCTTACGACGTTCTAGCAAAGCTGGGTAACGGTCCAATTGTACCAAACCAATCGAAGCCATGATATCGGTCATATTGCACTTGTAGGCTGGTGTGACGATATCGTACTCCCATGAACCCAATTGCATCTTGGCAAGAGCATCCTTTGTTTGACCGTGAAGGGAAAGGATTTGGAACTCCTTGTACATCTCTTCGTCATCAATCGCTGGATTGGCTTTCCAAGTCGCACTTCCTCCCTCAGCCGTTGTAAAGTTCTTAACGGCGTGGAATGAGAAGGAAGTAAAGTCAGCGATAGATCCAGCTGGTTGTCCTTTATAAGTAGATCCCAAAGCATGGGCACTATCTGAGACAATTACGATACGGTTAAAGGCTTTTTGCCACTTGCTAGCAGCTGTAAAGAGGTCCCGTTTCTTCTCCACCACTTGGAGCAAACGATCATAGTCGCAAACAATCCCTGCAAGCTCAACCGGAATAATCACCTTAGTCTTTTCAGTGATGGCTTGCTCAAGCAAGTCATAGTCCATCTCAAACGTATCTGCTTGAATATCCACCATGACAGGTGTCGCTCCTACGTGTGTGATAACACTACATGAAGCTGTATAAGTCATAGCTGGAACGATGACTTCATCCCCAGGTCCCACTTCCAAAACACGCAAAATCAACTCAAGGGCGGCAGTCGCAGAGTTGAGGCAGACAGTCTTAGGTGTCTGTGTGTATTGAGACAAGCGACGCTCCAGTTCTTTTGTCTTCGGACCTGTTGTGATCCAACCAGAACGCAGGGTATCTGCTACTTCAGCAATTTCAGCTTCGGTAATATCGGGTGGTGAAAATGGAATATTGTAATTTGGCATTGATTTGCTCCTTTTATCTGTACTCATTTTCTCATGACTACTTTATTTTAGCACTTCAAACACGGTTTGAAACATGATTTTGATGTCTCCAAGGAAACTAAACTCTCGGAGATAGGCGAGGTTATAGCGCATCTTCTCAGGAAGGACATGTTCGACATAGGCCTGGTCAACTGACAGACCTTTCTCCGTCATTTGACTGATGATCGTATCCTCATCCTTGTAGTTGATGCTGGCTGGAGAGGTGATTCCTGCTGGCAAGAGCAAGGTCGCCATCATTTCAGGGCTATACTGCTCGGTGTAACGTGGCACCTCAGGTCGTGTGCCTACAAAGGACATTTCGCCCTTAAGGACATTGACCAGCTGAGGCAGTTCGTCCAAACGCACACGGCGAATGAAATTCCCCACTTTGGTAATACGGCTATCGTTAGCAGAAGTCACCAGACTTCCTTTTTTATCCGCATCCGTTACCATAGTACGGAACTTCCAAATCTTGAACGGACGGTTGTACTGGGTCACGCGCTCTTGCTTGTAAATGACAGGTCCCTTGCTATCCAACTTAATCCAAATGCTCAAGACAAGAAAGATGGGAGAAGTCAAAAGTAGCAAAAACAAGGCCAGAACCCAATCCAGGCAACGCTTGAAAATCAGCGAACCCTTCCTTTTAGAGACAAGCTGGTAGTAAGACTCAACCTCGCTTGATTGCATTTCCACGGGCAAGTCTTCCCATTTCAGCATGCTGTTTCTCCTTTGTTTTTATTATACTATTTGTCAACATTTTTCATTATACCACAAAATGGAAAAGGCGGTGCAAGAAATCTGTGATTTGAAGAATTTCCTTCTGGTGCTCAATGAAAATCAAAGTACAGCTTTGAGGTTGCAGATAAAGCTGACATGGTTTGAAGAGATTTTCAAAGAGTATTAGGACATGGCCCCTGCCTGCAAGCTATACATTTTGTGATAGGTTCCTCCCAAGGCCAAGAGTTCCTCATGGGTTCCACTCTCGATGATACGCCCCTTGTCCAAGACGTAGATGCAGTTGGCGTCTTGGATGGTCGAAAGGCGATGAGCAATAGCAATGGTCGTCCGACCCTGTCTCATCTTAGCTAGGGAATCTTGAACCAAACTTTCTGTTTCAGAGTCAATATTGGCTGTCGCTTCATCCAAAATCAGGATTTTAGGCTGACTGGCGACAGTTCTAGCAAAGGCAAGAAGCTGGCGTTGGCCAGTAGAAAAGCTCGAACCACGCTCAGAAACAGGTGCATCATAACCCTGCGGAAGGTCCTGAATAAAGGAATCTGCATCGACAAAGGCAGCTGCAGCCTGGACCTGATCATCACTAAGATCTTGGTACATGGCAATATTGGACTTGATAGTCCCGTGATAGAGGAAGGGATCCTGTAAGACCAAACCGATGTTTTTTCTCAACTCTTCCTGACTGTAGTTCCTGATATCCACATCATCCAAGAGAACTCGACCTGACTGAAATTCATAAAAACGCATGAGGACATTGATAATGGAAGATTTCCCCGAACCTGTATGACCTACAAAGGCAATGGTTTCGCCCTTGTTAACTGAAAAGGAAATATCATCCAGAATCGGATGTTTGCCATCATATGAGAAACACACATGTTCAAAACGGATATTGCCTTCATTGACTTTAGCTTGCCCATCTTTTTGAAGAGGCTCATAGGTCGTTTCGTCAATCAAGGCAAAGACACGACCTGCAGATACCATGGACGTTTGAAGGGTTGAAAAGTTTTGCGTCACCTCAATCAAGGGATCAAAAAGGCGGTTGATATACTGGATAAAGGCATACATGGTTCCAGCTGTTATCCCAATAGAAAGACCACGGTAACCAAAGTAGGCCATCAAAACGGCGTAGCCTAGGAGTTTCAGCAAACTCATGGCAGGGCGCAAGAAGAGGGCATCCAAGGCTACAGAACGGTTGGCATAGACCAAGTGTTCTTGGTTGATTTCATCAAATTCTGCCTGCAGGCGCTTCTCTTGATTAAAGGCCTGGATAATCCTGATTCCCTCGATATTCTCTGCCAGCTTACTATTGATATCTGACAAGAGACTTCTGGTTTTCTCGATGATTTTCACTGACTTTTTCCGGTAGAGATTGACCAACAGGAAAATCAAGGGAAGAAAGAGCAAGACTAAAGCTGTCAAACGAAAATCCAGTACCAACATGGTATACAGAGTTGTCAGAAAGATGAAAACTGCTGAAATAAAGCTGGATAAAATCCCCGAAAACATATCACTGATGGTCTCGGTATCATTTGTCAAACGAGAGACGATGGAACCTGCTGGCGTCTTGTCAAAATAAGACATACCCAGTTTCTCCATATTGGCAAAGGCATCCCGACGAATATCTCTGACAATACTGTAGGACACCCGTGCAAAGAGAAGATTACCGATATACTGAACTAGAGTTTGCAGGATATAAAGACCATAGTAGACTAGCAAAACGGTAACAGCGATTTGGTTAAGATTGCTGAGATACTGATCGATAAAGTGGGAAGCCACAAGAGGAATCACGCTTTTAATGACCGTAGTCGCTAGGAGAAAAGTCAGGGCCAAAAAGGTCAGAAGACCATAAGGCTTGAGATAGGACAGCAAGCGCTTCAATACAGCCCATTGTTCTTGCTTATTCTGCATCTTCTTCTCCTTTCATTTCCAACTGCTGAGACTGGTAGGTTTGGGCATACCAGCCATCCAGGGCCAGCAAGTCATCGTGCGTGCCCCGTTCGATAATTTGACCATTTTGCAGAACCAAGATTAGATCTGCATGGACAACTGCACTGAGGCGATGAGCCGTGATGATGGTTGTCTTGTTCTTACGTGTTTCCTTAAGATTGTCAATAATCGCATACTCTGTCTTGGCATCCACGGCGGACAAGGAATCATCTAAAATCAAGATATCAGGGTCTAAAATCATAGCCCGACTCATAGCCAGACGCTGCTTTTGACCACCAGAAAGACTGACCCCTTTTTCACCGATAACTGTATCAAATCCCTGAGGCATGTCCACAATATCTTGGTAAACTTGAGCTAGTTTAGTCGCTTCCTCAACTGCTGAAAGGGGCAAATTAGAATTGCCAAAGCGGATATTGTCTAAGATAGAAGTCGCAAAGAGGAACTGGTCCTGAGGAACATAGCCCATGAGACCACGAAGGTCTGTCAGACGATAGTCCCGAATATCGTGACCGTTTAGGTAAATAGCTCCCTTATCCACATCGTATTCTCGCAAGAGAAGTTTAATCAAGGACGTTTTCCCAGAGCCTGTCTGACCGACCAAGCCCAGAGTTTGCCCTTTTTCTAAACTAAAGTGAATATCCGTCAGTGTCTCCTCATTTTCAAAGGCAAAGCTGTCAATGGCGTACTCCAAACGTCCATTTTCAATACCGTCCAGAGGAAACTCAGGATCTTGTACAGGTGATTCCTGAGACAAAAGTTCCTCAATCCGCTGGTAAGAAACCTTTCCTCGCTGAGTAATATTAAAGAGGAAACCAATAGCCATAAGAGGCCAGACCAACATATCCAAGTAGCTGATGAAGGTGACCAGATTTCCAACTGTGATTTGCCCCTCCTGAACCATCAAAGAGCCGACCAAAAGGGTTAAGACATAGGAGGAACCAACAAACAAGAGAACCATGGGATCAAAGAGACTATCGTATTTCATGGTTTGCAGGTTCTTTTGGAAGGTTAATTCATTGACTTCCTGAAAGGACTCCAGCTCATCCGTCTGATAACCGAAAGACTTGGTTACTTTGATACCTGATACAGACTCCTGTACCTTATTATTGAGTTCAGAAAAGGCTGCCTGTGACTCGCCAAAGGCCTTGTGGGTCTTTCTCCCTAGACGACTGGTCGCATAAGCCATGAAAGGCAGGGGAAGAATGGCAACTAGCGTCATCTGCCAAGAAATGCTAAAGAGCATGGTCAACAAGGTCACCAGCGCCGTGATAGAGGCATCCACAGCAGACATGACTCCGCCACCTGCCAGACGAGTCAAGGCATTTATATCATTGGTAGCGTGTGCCATCAGGTCTCCCGTCCGATAGGTTTGATAAAAAGCTGGAGACATTTTTGTGAAATGCTCAAACAAGCGAGACCGCATAATCTGCCCCAGACGATAGGAAGTCCCAAGGATATACATGCGCCAAACATAGCGTAGATAGTACATACCCAAAGCTGCAAGAAGCAGATAAAGGAGGTTCAAAAGCAAGTCCTGCTGGGTTAATTGCCCCGATGTAATGGCATCAATGACCCGCCCCATAACCATTGGGGGAATGAGGTTAAGGACGGAAACCAAGACCAGGGCCACGATTCCGACTAGATAACGGCGTTTTTCTAACTTGAAAAACCACCAAAGTTTTTGAATAATGGACATAAAATCCCTTTCTGATTGCAAATAGAAACCTGAGGCCAAGACCCCAGGTTTTTCTTATTCATAGGTTACGACTGTAACGGCACCCTTGTCATACTCAGCGATAAAGATATTAGCTACATTGTCATGTCCTTGCTTGTTGAGGTTATCAAGCAGCCACTCTTCGCTACGACCAATCGACTCCAAAACATCGACTTGTATCACACCGTCAGTCACAACTGGATACTTAGGATTTTCATCTCCCATTTGGACCACGATGAGTTGGCCATTTTGCTCCTGCACAGCGCATTTGACTTGATTCATCTGGAAAATTCCTTGGCTACGAAGTTTGAGAGCAACTTCTGCCGCAGACAAACCAACTGAACGACAGGCTTCTGGGTCAATCTGCCCATTTTTGATGAGCAGAGTCGGTTTACCATCAATCAAGCGTTTGACAAAACGAACATTGTTATTAAGCCACTTGAGGGTCAAAACCAAAATCGTCCACATCATCAGAATCACTGCGTATTGCAGGATACTGATTGAACTATTGTAAATTACCCCACCGATGATACCACCAAGAACATAGTTCTGAATTTGGTCTGTAGCAGAGTTAGGTGCTAGATTCCCCTTTCCTGTCACATTAATAACAAAAACAAGAGAGAAAAGACCCAAGGCCAGTTTGATTAAAATTTCCATATAGTTGAGTGTCATTTGTTTACCTCCACCAATTCAATAGCGTCTGTTTGATTCAATTCTAATTTCTCTAAAAGATACTTGTCTGGTTGGCTCCCGTTCATGGCGCGGTAGAAATTTGGACCTACCTTGACAAGCGCTCCATCAGTGGCAGCTGAAGTATTAACGTAAACTTCTGATTTATCCACCCCCAAGTCTTTGGAAACAACCTCTATGAAATGAAGTGAAGTTTGAAATTGGTTGTTAGAGGCTTGATTGGTCTGGTATTTTGAGATTGTCACCAAAAGCATGGCCACCAAGGTCAAGGCCAAAATCATGACCAATTCCCGAAACTTAGTCCCCTTTTTATCTCGATAGGCTTTAAAAGCAAAAAATCCTGTGATAGCTAGGAGAACAATTCCAAAGCCAATCATGATGCCATTTTGCTGACTGATTTGGCTAAGTACATAGTCATATGAGTAAAATTTCATTTATTTTCACTCCCTTTCATAAAATCATTCTTAATTATAAACGAAAGAGAGTGATTTTTCAAGCCATACGTTGGGGAAATAGACCTTTTTTTGGTATAATAAAATCTATAATCTGAATGAAAAAGGTAACTTTATGAAACTCATCTCATGGAATATTGATTCCCTCAATGCAGCCCTAACTAGTGACTCAGCTCGTGCCAAATTGTCCCAAGAAGTCCTACAAACCTTGGTCGCCGAAAATGCTGATATCATCGCTATCCAAGAAACCAAGCTTTCTGCCAAGGGGCCTACAAAGAAACACTTGGAAATTTTAGAAGAACTCTTCCCAGGCTACGAAAATACGTGGCGCTCTTCCCAAGAACCTGCCCGTAAAGGCTATGCTGGAACCATGTTCCTTTATAAGAAAGAACTTACACCTACTGTCACTTTCCCAGAAATCGGTGCCCCTTCTACCATGGACTTAGAAGGTCGTATCATCACTCTAGAATTTGATGAATTTTTCGTTACCCAAGTTTACACTCCAAACGCTGGCGACGGTCTCAAACGCTTGGAAGAACGTCAGGTCTGGGATGTCAAATATGCTCAATACTTGGCTGAACTAGACAAAGAAAAACCAGTCCTTGCAACCGGTGACTACAATGTGGCCCACAATGAGATCGACCTTGCAAATCCTGCTAGCAACCGCCGTTCACCTGGATTTACCGACGAGGAGCGTGCTGGATTTACCAACCTCTTGGCAACTGGATTTACGGATACCTTCCGCCACATTCACGGCGATGTTCCAGAACGCTATACTTGGTGGGCACAACGCAGCAAGACTTCTAAAATCAACAATACAGGCTGGAGAATCGACTACTGGCTGACAAGCAACCGCGTGGCTGACAAGGTGACCAAGTCTGATATGATTGACTCCGGTGCGCGTCAAGACCATACGCCGATTGTATTGGAAATTGAGCTCTAAGGAGAAAGCTAATGGACTATCAAGCTGTCATTCCTGAATTTGTAGTATCTGACCTCGAAAAGTCACGCCACTTCTACTGCGACTTGCTGGGATTTTCTGTCGAATACGAGCGTCCAGAGGAGAAATTTCTCTTCCTCTCGCTTGAAGACTGCCAACTTATGCTAGAAGAAGGCGGCTCAGAAGAATTAGCCCAACTAACCTATCCTTTCGGGCGCGGTGTCAATATTTCCTTTGGCATTGAAGATGTCCCTCAGCTCCACCAAAAACTGCTGGAAGCTGACTATCCTATCCATCGTCCGCTGACAAAAAGAGAATTTCGAGTAGGAGATAGCTTTATATATCCCCATGAATTTGCAGTTTTGGATCCAGATGGTTATTTTTTAAGATTTAGCGAATAGAAGAATAGAAGAATAAAAGGCTACAATACTTTCTAGTGTTGCAGCCTTTTATTCGTTCGCTTTTATGATCTATTTACTAACAAAATATTTGATTTATAAAGCTAATTGGTGTAAAATAAAAACATTGGCAGTAGCCTGTTTAAAATTGAATATCATTTTACTTGTTTATGTCGTGAATTGGCACGACGTTTCTACAAGGTGCCGGAACACCTAACAATGAGTATGTCAGCTGAAGGTATGGTTTTGGCCATACCTATTTTGGGGACTTACTTAGGGGGGATTAAGTAGGTCCTTTTTGTATATTTTTGTTAAAGCACGCCTTTAAGTGTAAACTAAATTTTTTTAATATTTCCCTTAATTAGTGCGGACGGGAGGTGAAATTATCCTGTGGATAATTTCAGGAATCCAGGGAATTTCATCCCTAATTTTTGAGCCCCTAGCTCTTTCATTTCTAGGCTTAGGCTAAAATAGTTCCCCGAACTATTTTACTCTCAAAAATCCCGTCATAGACAATAACAAGATTATTGTCTATGATACCACTACGGCGGGAAATGTTTGATAAAACTCGCTTCGCTCGTACTAGTTTTATCAAATATATAGTACTAGCAAACTGGTTCACTATAGAAATATTTAACCAACAAGTAAACTGGCTTTTAGACTTTAGGAGGTCTTATGAAATTATTAGAAGAGCGCATCCTCGAGGATGGGCATATCTTGGGTGACAACATCCTCAAGGTGGATTCCTTTCTAACCCACCAAGTTGACTTTAGCTTGATGCGAGAGATTGGTAAGGTATTTGCGGACAAATTCGCTTCTGCTGGCATTACCAAGGTTGTAACGATTGAAGCGTCAGGCATTGCACCAGCTATTTTTACAGCTGAAGCCTTAAACGTTCCCATGATTTTCGCCAAGAAAGCTAAAAACATCACCATGAACGAAGGTATCTTAACCGCCCAAGTCTACTCCTTTACCAAGCAGGTGACCAGCACCGTTTCTATCGCTGGAAAATTCCTCTCACCAGAGGACAAGGTCTTGATTATCGATGATTTCCTTGCTAATGGCCAAGCTGCCAAAGGCTTGATCCAAATCATCGAACAAGCTGGAGCAAAAGTCGAAGCGATTGGTATCGTGATTGAAAAATCTTTCCAGGATGGTCGTAATTTGCTTGAAAAAGCAGGGTATCCAGTCCTATCACTGGCTCGCTTGGATCGTTTTGAAAATGGTCAGGTCGTATTTAAGGAGGCAGATCTCTAATGCAAAAACAAGAAAAACACTCGCAAGCAGCCGTTCTTGGCTTACAGCACTTACTAGCCATGTACTCAGGTTCTATCCTGGTTCCTATCATGATTGCGACAGCTCTTGGCTATTCAGCTGAACAGTTGACCTACCTAATCTCCACAGATATCTTCATGTGTGGGGTGGCCACCTTCCTTCAACTCCAACTCAACAAATACTTCGGAATTGGACTCCCAGTCGTTCTCGGAGTTGCATTCCAATCCGTCGCTCCTTTAATTATGATTGGGCAGAGCCACGGTAGCGGTGCTATGTTTGGTGCCCTTATCGTTTCAGGGATTTATGTGGTTCTGATTTCCGGCATCTTCTCAAAAGTTGCCAATCTTTTCCCATCTATCGTAACGGGCTCTGTCATTACCACGATTGGTTTAACCTTGATTCCTGTCGCTATTGGAAATATGGGAAATAACGTTCCAGAGCCAACTGGTCAAAGTCTCCTACTTGCTGCTATCACTGTTCTGATTATCCTCTTGATCAACATCTTTACCAAAGGATTTATCAAGTCTATCTCCATTTTGATTGGACTGGTTGTCGGAACTGCCATTGCTGCCACTATGGGCTTGGTTGACTTCTCTCCTGTTGCGGCAGCACCGCTTGTCCATGTCCCAACTCCTCTCTACTTTGGGGTGCCAACCTTTGAAATCTCCTCTATTGTCATGATGTGTATCATCGCAACGGTCTCTATGGTTGAGTCCACTGGTGTTTATCTGGCCTTGTCTGATATTACTAATGACCCAATCGACAGCACGCGCCTGCGCAACGGTTACCGTGCAGAAGGTCTGGCCGTACTTCTCGGAGGAATCTTTAACACCTTCCCTTACACAGGATTTTCACAAAACGTTGGTTTGGTTAAATTATCTGGTATCAAGACCCGCCTGCCAATCTACTACGCTGCTGGTTTCCTAGTCCTCCTTGGACTCCTTCCTAAGTTTGGAGCCCTCGCCCAAATCATTCCAAGCCCTGTCCTTGGAGGGGCCATGCTGGTGATGTTTGGTTTTGTTTCCCTTCAAGGGATGCAAATCCTCGCCCGCGTTGACTTTGCTAACAATGAACACAACTTCCTTATCGCAGCAGTTTCCATCGCTGCAGGTGTCGGACTCAACAATAGTAATCTCTTTGTCAGCATGCCAACAGCCTTCCAAATGTTCTTCTCAAACGGAATCGTCGTAGCCAGCCTACTGGCCATTGTCCTCAATGCAGTATTAAACCGGAAAAAGAAATAAGAAAAAGAGGTGTGAGCCTCTTTTTTGTTTATCTATATCCTCACCTGTCTGTCTTCTGACCGCTGGCCTGTCACAAACATGGTAAAGGTTGCTTTGCAAACATTTCTGCCTTCTTGATTGGTGATATCCACATCCACGACACAGGTTGTGCGACCATGATGGACACATTCTCCTTTAATGGTCAGCACATCGTCGAGTTTTCCTGCTTTGAGGTAGTTGATAGAAGACTGAAGCGTCACTCCATCAAGCCCCAGCGAGATAACCACCAAACCACTGATCTGGTCACAAAGAGTAAAGAGATAGCCACCATGGGCATTGCCATAGTAGTTGAGCGACGAGTCTACTACTTTGGTCGTCACCACAACGTGACCATCTCTCATTTGTTCAATTTCGTAATTTTCAAAGGCAGATATAGCGTCAAAATGAAAATCTTTCATCGTTTCCTCCTGATAGTTCAAACGACACTATGATACTACTTTTTATAGGACTGTGCAAGGAGAAAGCTCCTAGTCTGGCAAAATTCCGACCTGTTCTACAAAGCGCATAAAGGCTGCTTGTCCTTGTTCCGTCTGCTTGTAAACCCCCGCGTCCTCAAGTACACGCGCAAAAATAGCACCCACAGAGTCCTTGACGATTTCAAGGGCTTTTTCTTTATCCGTTAGCTCTGGATGTTGGGCTTTGAGCTGATCTGCCCATTCCTGATGATAGTCGGTAACTATATCATCATCTCCTACAAGATAGCTAGCGACTTGCTCCACTTCTGCTTTCAAACGAGGTGGCAAGATAGCCAAGCCCATGACCTCAATCAAGCCAATATTTTCCTTCTTGATATGTTGAACATCCTTGTGGGGATGATAAATTCCATCAGGATGCTCTGGCGATGTCTGATTGTCCCGCAAGACCAAGTCCAACTCAAACTGTCCGTCACGTTTACGGGCAATCGGTGTAATGGTATGGTGTGGTGTTCCATTACTTTCTGCCAATACTTGCACACTTGGATCTGAATACTGTCGCCATTCCTGCAATATCTTATCAGCCAAGTTAATCAAATCCTCCTTGGAATCTGAAGTCAAACGCAGCACTGACATAGGCCACTTGACAATCCCAGCCTTGACCTGTTCAAAACCAGCAAATCGGAAAGTCTTTTGCAAGGGAGCCAATTCCATAGGAAATACGTGACGGCCTCCCTGATAGTGGTCATGGGTTAGAATAGACCCCCCCACAATCGGAAGGTCGGCATTCGAGCCCGCAAAATAGCCTGGAAACTGCTCTACGATAGCCAACAAACGCTCAAAGCTGAGACGGCTGATAGCCATGGGACGGTGCTGGCCGTCTAAGAAAATACAGTGCTCATTAAAATAAGCATAGGGCGAATACTGGAAGCCCCACTCCTGACCAGCCATTTCAAAACGGATAATGCGGTGATTGCTGCGAGCTGGATGGTTAACCCGACCATGGTAGCCCTCATTCTCTATACAAAGCTGACACTGAGGATAATTGCTAGCTTGCACCAACTTGGCTGCCGCAATCTCTTTCGGATCCTTTTCAGGTTTAGAGAGGTTGATGGTAATCTCAAGTTCTCCGTAGTCAGATGGAACACGATAAGCAATATTCTTAGCAATGGCCTTGAGTTTGATGTAGTCGTTTTTCTGGCTAAGTTGGTAAAAATCCGCAATTGCCTGCTCAGGAGAGTGGGCGTAGGTTGTCCAGAAGTCACGATTGATCTGACTCGGACAAGGGGTCACCAAGTCCATCAGTTCAGCACCGAGGATTTCACGCGCAGTCTGACTATCCTCAATCGTCTCTAATCGAACCGCTTCCTCGACCAGCTGGTCCTTGAGGTCAATCACTTTATCCAGATCAATCTCAATTTCCAAAACGCCTTCTCCCACTCGTGCTAAGACACGATTGGTCAGGTAGATGCGATCCATTTCCTCAAATGAACTTTCAGCAATGACATGTGTTACAAATTTATCTACTAAGGTCACTATAAAGCCTCCTTTTAACTAGTCAAGGACGCGAGTGCCACCTGCAACTTCAGCGATATAGAAGCTTGGAGCATATCCAACGACTTCCTCGTAGTGCTTGCCTACAGCTTCCTTAAAGGCCTCAACAGCATCTTTTTGCACCAAGGCAATGGCACAGCCACCAAAACCAGCTCCTGTCATACGAGCACCGAGAACACCTTCTTGTACCCAAGCTGCGTGAACAAGGGTATCCAATTCCAAGCCAGTTACTTCATAGTCATGTTCTAGAGAAACGTGAGAAGCATTCATCAAACGACCAAAGGTTTCCAAATCACCTGCCTGAAGAGCTGCTTGCGCTTTGAGGGTACGTTGGTTTTCAAGCACAGCATGACGAGCACGTTTCAAGCGATTTTCATCTTTAATCAGATAGCTGTATTGGTCAAAGGCCCACTCATCCAATTCACCCAAGGTCTGAATATCCAAGGCAACTTGCAATTCTTCCACAGCTTTTTCACACTCAGCACGGCGTTCATTGTACTTAGAGTCCGCCAGTTCACGACGTTTGTTGGTGTTCATGATAACAACGACATTGTCTTTCAAATCAAGTGGCACCAAGTCGTACTCCAAAGTGTTGGTATCTAGGTAAATGGCACGTTGGTCTGCCCCCATACCGATGGCAAATTGGTCCATGATACCAGAGTTGACTCCGATAAAGTTATTTTCCGTTTGTTTTCCGATTTTAACCAAATCCAAACGGTCTAGTTTTAAACCAAAGAGATACTCTGCCACAACACCAGTCAAGAGTTCCAAGGACGCTGATGATGACAAACCTGAACCATTTGGGATATTCCCATAAACATAAAAATCAAACCCTTTGTCAATCACATGTCCAGCTTCTTGCAAGAAATGAAGGACACCTTTTGGATAGTTGGTCCAGTTGTGCTCTTTCTCAAACTTAAGGTCAGCCAGAGGCACTTCGATAATGCCTTTGTCCTCAAAGTTTGCTGAGTAGAAACGCAAAACTTGGTCGTCACGTTTGCGAGCCACCCCATAAGTTCCCAAGGAAATAGCTGCTGGGAAAACATGTCCACCATTGTAATCCGTGTGTTCACCAATCAAATTGATACGACCTGGTGAAAAGAAAGTTTGGTCTGCTTCTTGACCAAAAACGGCAAGAAAGTCTTTGCGAAGGGCTTCAGTAGTAAGATCTTGTGTCATATAAATTCTCCTTTGACTGTCCGTTAAGTCACCTTAACGTGTAATCGTTTTCTTCTATTGTATCCAAGGGATTTACCAAGGTCAATCCTTTTTACTAAACTTTTACTAAACTATCAGTAAAAAGCAGAAAAATATGATATACTAACCTAAAAGGAGGAGGATTTATGGCTACCTTAAAAGACATTGCACAGCTAGCCTCTGTCTCTATCGCGACCGTATCTCGTGTCCTCAATCGCGACCAGAGTCTATCTGTTACAGAAGAAACCAGACACCGTATTTTAACTGTCGCTGAAGAGCTGGGCTATACTAAGCACCTCAAGACAGGCGAATCCCACAAACCCAAGCAAAAGATTGCCATTATCCAATGGGTCAGCGAACAAGGGGAGCTTGATGATCTTTACTATTATCAGATTCGTCTCGGTATTGAAAAAAGAGCCCAAGAGTTGGACTATGACATCTTGCGCTATTTTAATGACCATCCTTTTACATTAAGTGAGGAAGTGATTGGCATTCTCTGCATCGGAAAGTTCAGCCGAGCTCAGATTGCTGCATTTGAAGAATACCAAAAACCCTTGGTCTTTCTAGACAGTGATACCCTCTCACTAGGTCATACCTGTATTATCACTGACTTTTACACTGCTGTGAAACAAGTTGTAGACCATTTCCTCGGTCAGGGACTGGATCGGATTAGCATTCTAACAGGCCTTGAGGAAACAACCGACCAGGAAGAAATTATTCAGGATAAGCGGCTAGAAAATTTCAAAGATATTACCCAAGCAAAAGGAATCTACCATGAAGAACTGGTCTTTCAGGGAAGCTTTACTGCCCAGTCTGGCTATGACTTGATGAAGGAGGCCATTCACAAGCTAGGAGAACAACTCCCACCAGCCTTTTTCGCAGCTAGCGATAGTTTAGCCATCGGCGCCCTCCGTGCCCTCCAAGAAGCTGGAATCAGCCTACCAGACCGCGTCAGCCTCATTTCTTTTAACGACACTAGCCTGACCAAGCAGGTCTATCCCCCCCTCTCCAGTATCACTGTCTATACCGAGGAAATGGGCCGAGCAGGGATGGATATTCTTAACAAGGAAGTTCTACACGGTCGCAAAATCCCTAGCCTAACCATGCTGGGAACCAGACTGACTCTGAGAGAAAGTACGCTGCCATAACTCAACAAATATACCAACGCAAAAAATCCTAATAGGGAGTCCCAAATCTCCATTAGGATTTTCATTGTTAATCCATCACAATCATAGACTTAATGGTCTTGCGTTCATCCATATCTTTATAAGCCTGGTCAATATCTTCCAATTTATAACTTGATGTAAAGACACGGCCTGGATTGATGTCTCCATCAAGAATCGCTTTTAACAAAACTTGTTTGTCATAAGTAGTAACTGAGGCTGCTCCACCTGCCACTGAAATATTTTGAGCAAAGGTAGAACCGAGCGCACGGTTATTGTAATGAGGAACACCAACGAAGCCTAAACGTCCACCATTGTGAAGTACTCCAAGAGCTTGATCTACGGCTGCTTCAGTCCCAACACATTCAAGGGCTGCATCTGCTCCACCACCAAGGATTTCACGGACTTTGGCAATTCCCTCTTCGCCACGTTCAGCCACAACAGCTGTCGCACCTGATTCCAAGGCCATCTTTTGGCGATCTTCATGACGACTCATAAGGACAATTTGAGAAGCTCCACGCATCTTAGCTGCAATGACAGCGCATTGCCCAACAGCCCCGTCACCAATCACCACAACCTTATCCCCTTTTTGCACATTAGCAACACGCGCTGCATGATAGCCAGTCGGCATGACATCAGCCAGTGTTAGGAGAGATTTGAGCATTCCTTCTGTGTAATCAGAGGGTTGACCTGGGATTTTAACCAGCGCCCAGTTGGCATAGTGGAAACGGATATACTCAGCTTGGACACCACCTGACCAGTTGGTTCCAATATGGCGGTCACAAGTCCCATCATAGCCAGCGCGACAGGCATCACACTCCCCACAGCCATGGGTGAAAGGTGCAATGACAAAATCTCCCGGTTTGACCGTTGTAATAGCCTCTCCGGTTTCTTCGACAATTCCAATGGCTTCGTGCCCACTATTTTGATGGCCAGATTCAATATCTGGATTACGGTAACTCCAGAGGTCCGAACCGCAAACGCAAGTACGGACAATGCGGATAATAGCATCATCTGCTTCTATAATTTGTGGACGTTCAATTGTAGCAAGTCCAACCTGGCCTGCCTTTGTATATACTGCTGATTTCATTTAAAATTTTCCTTCCTTGTAAAGTTTAATTTTGTGATTTAAGCGATTTAAAGCCGTCTGTAACTGAGACAAGCGCTCCTCTAATTTTTTCTTTTCCTCTTCTAAAATACCAAGCCTTTCCTCTCTCGTTTCATCCCCCTTTTGGTAGAGCGACATATAGTCAACTAAACTGTCTATAGAGACACTCGCCGAACGAAAACACTTAATAAATTCTAGTGCTTCTATATCCTGATCTTGAAAGTCACGAATTCCAGTCGCGGTTCGAGTAATCGGTGGCACAAGACCAACTCGCTCATAATACCGAATCGTATCCGCTGAAATTCCTAATAAATCGCTGGCAGATTTAATATTCATATACTAGCCTCCTTTCATTATCTTCACTGAATTTAAGCAACTATAACTCATTCATCTTATTATACAACTTTGAGTTGACTCCAAGTCAAACTTTTTGCATCTAATCGAAAAATTTTTTTAATTACCAAACAACTAAGTAAAGTTTATACAGAGCCTTATAGGATCAAACTTTTAAAATATTTAAACAGTAAATAAAATACTCTATTTCAAATAACATAGGGGCTTAATCATTCTTCACTTTGTACTAATGATGCCCATGCTTCTGCTCTAACTCTCTCACCCTCCGCCTATGTTGCGCATGATTGCTTTGACTGCTGTCCACTTCAATAGTGATATTCTGCACGCCTCTTTCTTCTAAACATTGACGCACCACTTCTTTGGTCTCCATCATCTGCTCCCAGTCCTTGATACAAATGTGAACAATAGCATTGTTCTCTAGACCGTCCATGGACCAAATGCTAAGTTGGTTAACACTTTTGACATTGGTCAGAGCCTCTATATCCTTCTCCAGATCACTTGTCTCGACCCCTTCTGGCACAGCATCTAGGAAAATCTTCAGTGCGCTCCAAAAGCGAGGAATGGCTTTCGACAGAATAAAGATGGAAATAACCAGCGATAAAAGCGGATCAAGGATATACCAATCTGTAAATCGGAGGATAATCGCCATTAGGATGACGGCCAACCAACCAAGAGTGTCTTCCAAAAAATGCAAGCTAAGAATTGACTCGTTCTTTGTCTTTCCTTTACGAACTACCAGACTTGCTAGTACATTGATAGCTACTGCAATGATTCCCAGCCAGAGGATGCCATTCTCATTAACGGGTTGCGGATGAGCAATCTTCGTGATATTTTCCAAAATCACTAGGACAGACCCTATCATAAGAATCACAGACGTTAGCATGGCTCCTAAAAGACTAAAACGTTTGTAACCCAAGGTGTACTGTCTATCTTCTTCACGGTTTGAAATTGTTTCTAAAAGGGCTGAGATGCCAATGGCTATAGCATCTCCCAGGTCATGAACAGAATCAGCAAGAACGGCACTCGAACCAAAGATTCCTCCTGCGATAAACTCAACAATCGCATAGCTTAAATTTAAGAAAAAAGCTAACCAGATAGATGTTTTAGAACTCATTTCTCTCCCTCCTTTGGTATAATGGGTATATACATACTTCTTTCATTTGTATTATCTAATAAAATTCAAAGAAAGGATAGAAGCAAACTGTCAGTCCTATTCAGTTCTGAACAGTTTGTCTCAAGTGTCTATATGCCAAAAAGAGACCGTCGAGTCAGCAAGACGAAAAAAGCCATCTATCAAGCTTTTTTACAACTTTTGAACGACAAGGGCTATGATGCCACTACTGTTCAGGATATCATTGACCTAGCAGATGTTGGACGTTCTACTTTTTACTGTCACTATGAAAGCAAGGAACTCCTTTTAGATGAGCTCTGTCGCTACCTCTTTCATCATCTCTTTGAAAGGGAAGGACACTTTACTACCGAGGACTACCTCGCACATATCTTTTTACATTTTCAGAAAAACCAGGACCATGTCACCAGTCTCCTTTTTTCTAAAAACGACTACTTCCTCCGCCAACTACACAAGGAACTCGAACACCACGTTTATCCCATGGTGGCGGGTGACTTGCAAGAGGCCTATCCAAACATTCCGGCCTCCTACCTCCAGCATTTTGTTGTGACGAACTTTATCGAGACCCTAACTTGGTGGCTAAAAAAAGGAAAATCTTATACCGAAGACCAAGTGGTGAGATTTTACCTTGATGTAATGGAGATGACCTCTACAACTCCACTTGATAACTAAGCCTGTAACTCAGAAAGGAACCAACTATGTTAACTTCGATGATTCTAGGAATACTAACAATTGTACTAGCTCTCGCCTTCTCATTGCTTCACCTTGCTGCTGCTTTTTCAGCCATGAAACAAAAGAACTACAGTCTAGGAAATAAATGCATTTTGGTTGGCAGTTGCCTCACCTCTCTGGCTCTAGCCATCTTTTACTTCGTCCCACTTGCAACCATTCTTCTATGGATTGTGGGCTCAAGTATCGTCTGCTATGGAGCCTACTGGAACGGGCAACAGAAAGAACACCAACATATATCGCACCACATCGTTCGTATAACGAGCGCTATTATCATTACGGTATTATTCATTTTGCTCTAACACAAAAAAGGATCAGATGATCCTTTTTTACTTTTTAAGCACTCTTTGCGGCCTTGCTCCACTGATACCAACCAACTAGACTATTGATCAAGTAAATCAGGTATTTCCCTTGGATTTGCAGGCTTTCTCCCCACCAGAGATAGATAGAAAAGACATTGGTAGCTGCCCAGAATATCCATTGTTCACGGTAAACAGCTGTCATGAGGATTTGCCCCACCCCGTTGGTCGCATCGGTGATGGAATCGCGATAAGGACGATTGGCTCCGATAGACTGATAAATGAACCCAAATACCAACCACCAGAAAACACTAATAGAAAGATACTTGGTCCAACCCTTACCGTCCAGTTTACGCGCGACAAACTCCTGCTTTTCCTTTTTAAACTGTGCCTGGTAGATCCAAACTAGAAGTCCAATTGGCTGCATGGCCGTGAAGTAGAGTGTCGTTAGCACCTCACCATAAAAGCCTTTCTGCAAAGCCAAGATAAGGTAAATAACAGAGTTAATCAAACCAAAAAGGTAATTACTTGCTCGACCTTCCGATACAAAGATAACACAGATAATCCCTGTCAAGCTACAAATCATCCCAACCCAGTCAACAATGCGGTGTTCATAAATCAACTCCAGCCAGATTGGAAAACTTCCTAAAACCAGCAGGTAAAGCCACTGAGCAAAACTACGATGGGCAAAGAGGTCATTCCAGATAGCCTTCATGGTTCCTGAAAATCCCAAATCAGCCATAGCAGCAACCATACGGCGGTAGCCACCAGACATTTCACCAAGAGTAATTTTGATATTCTTGAGTTTTGTTTGCAAATAAGTCGTCATATTTTCTCCTTTTGTTTTTAAAGAGCCGTGTCTGGATAGACTTTCGGACGCAACGCTCTATTATATATCTACTGAACTGTCTATACACAAGATTTCCATCCTTAGTCGACATGAGTTGGAAATCCTTATTTGTTAAGTAGTTCACAACACATTATACACCTATTCTCTGAATAGTCAAGTGTATTTACAGTAAAATATTGGAAAATCCTGAAAATTTCCTCTTATACTCTTCGAAAATCAAATTCAAACCACGTCAGCGTCACCTTACCGTACTCAAGTACAGTCTGCGGCTAGCTTCCTAGTTTGCTCTTTGATTTTCATTGAGTATTATTTTCCATTTTGAAAGACATTCAGTAACTCTAATATCAAAAAAGCCCAGACGACATTGTCTGAGCATTCTTTTATCTAGTTGTTTAAGGGAGTTGAGTTCAGTATGTTTAAAGTCTCTGCCCCATCATTTCTTCAACAAGCCTTGTTCTTGTAGAAATTCTTTGGCTACTTGTTCTGCTGACTTGCCTTCAACACCGACTTGGTAGTTGAGCTGGCTCATCTGGCTTTCCGTGATTTTACCTGCTAGTTTATTGAGAACTGGCTCCAACTCAGGATGTTTCTTGAGAAGAGCTTCTTTCATGAGTGGGGCCCCTTGATAAGGTGGGAAGAGTTGCTTGTCATCTTCCAAGATCTGCAAATCATAACGCGCCAATTCTGCATCTGTCGAATAGGCATCTGTGATTTGAATATCGCCTGACTGAATTGCCTGATAGCGAAGAGCTGGCTCCATGGTCGCTACGTTGAGATTGAGACCATACATTGATTGCAAGCCCTTATTTCCATCCTCACGATCATTAAACTCGAGAGTAAAACCGGCCTTCAGCTGCCCTTCCACTTTTTTCAAGTCCGAAATGGTCTTCAAGCCATATTCTTGAGCAATTTTTTTCGGAACAGCTACAGCGTAGGTATTTTGATAAGACATAGGTTTTAGATAGGCCAGATGATCCTGTTTGGCAATGCCATCACGCGCCACCTGATAAACCTGATCTGGCTCATGACCTACCTTGGGTGATGGCTGAAGCAAACTTTCAGTCACCGTACCAGTAAATTCAGGATAGATATCAATATCCCCTTTTTTCAGAGCTTCATAGAGGAAACTTGTTTTCCCAAAATTCGGTTTAACAGTCGCAGTCATACTGGTATTTTCTTCAATCAGCAGCTTATACATATTGGCCAAAATTTCTGGTTCTGGACCCAATTTCCCAGCAATCACCAAGTTTTCTTTCTCTTTTTGAGCCAAGAGGGCTGGACTATAAGACAGACCAAGCAATATGGTCACCAAGGCAAAACCAGAGAAAATCGTCCGCAATTTTGCTTTTTCCATCACTTTTAGCAGGAAGTTAAAGGCAATAGCCAGCACTGCAGAAGAAAGGGCCCCAATCAAAATCAGACTGGTATTATTGCGGTCAATTCCCAAAAGGATAAAGGAACCCAGTCCCCCTGCACCAATCAAGGCAGCCAAGGTCGCCGTACCAATGATCAAGACCGCTGCCGTCCGAATCCCAGACATAATGACAGGCATGGCAAGTGGAATTTCAAACTTCTTGAGACGCTCCCATCTAGTCATCCCAAAGGCAATCCCAGCCTCTTGTAGACTTGGATCAATTCCCTTTAGCCCAGTGATGGTATTTTGCAAAATTGGGAAAATCGCATAAATCACTAGTGCTGTCAAAGCAGGCAAGGTCCCAATTCCCATCAAGGGAATAAAGAGTCCCAACAAGGCCAGAGACGGGATAGTCTGGAAAATTCCTGCAATCTGCAAGACCCAGTCCGCCATCTTTTCATGATAACGAAGATAAACAGCCAAAGGAATCGCGATAAAAATAGCTAGTAACAAGGTTAAAAGTGACAACTGCAAATGTTGAGATAGAGCTGTTACCCAATCACCAAAACGATCCTGAAAAGTTGATATCAAATTAGTCATGAACACTACCTCCAAACAAGTCTGCTACAAAGTCCGTTGCAGGAGCTTTTAAAATGGTCTCAGGGTTCGCCACCTGACGAATCTCTCCGTCCTGCAAGACAGCAATACGGTCACCTAATTTCAAAGCTTCATCCGTATCATGGGTCACAAAAATCGTTGTCATCCCAAACTCTTTATGCAATTCTTTCGTCAAAACCTGCAACTGTTTTCTCGAAATGGCATCCAAGGCTGAAAAAGGTTCATCCATAAGCAAAATCTTAGGCTGACCAATCATAGCACGAACAATACCAACCCGTTGCTGTTCTCCGCCAGATAGTTCACTAGGAAGTCGATGTCCATACTCAGCCACTGGTAAACCAACTTTAGCCAAAAGCTCTTCTGTTTTCTGAGCAATTTCTTCCTTGCTCCAGCCCTTCATCTCAGGAATGAGGGCAATATTTTCCGCAACCGTTAGATTGGGAAAAAGAGCAATGGCCTGTAAAACATAACCAGTAGAAAGACGAAGTTCCCGCTCATCATAGTCTTTGATGCGCTTGCCATCCATATAAATATTTCCATCAGTTGGTTCCAAAAGACGGTTAATCATCTTGATCATGGTTGTCTTACCAGATCCAGATGGACCAACTAAAACCATGAACTCCCCATTCTCAATCCGTAAATTGACATCTCTCAAAACATCTTTTTCTGTGTAGCGTAGCGCTACATTTTTGTATTCAATCATTCTTTGTCCTCAATTTAAAATTTTCCTCGGTTTGTCAAGTTACCAAACTTTTAATAACTAATTTACCCCATTCTAAACCTCATTTTCCTGCTCTTTCAGATTGTCCAAAATGCGTTCCTGATAACTTTCAAACTGACGAATTTCTTCCTCAGTGAATCCTTTATAAAAAATAGCATCCAGTTTTTGACTAATACGATGGCCCACTTCTTTCTGGGACCAACCTTGCTCCGTTAGCTTGACATATTTCTTTCTCTTATCTATTCCACATGGGCTAATGATGACCAGGTTTTGCTCCTCAAGATTCTTTATCATGGTTGTGAGCGTATTGTTAGCGAGACCAGTCGCTAGCGCAATATCTGTCGCAGTTGCACAGCCAGTTTCACTATTCCATAAAACCGTGAGAATCTTGCCCTGTTCACTCCGATAAAGAGCCTCAGGATCCTGACTCAGTAACTTTTGAAAAATCCTCCCATTCAACAAACGAATATGATGAGCTACCAAATGACTATCCTTCATGATCCCTCCAATTTATTTCGATATCGAATTATATTCCATTGTAATACTTATCGTTCCATCTGTCAACTATTTCGATTTAGAACTAATTTTTCTCAGTAAAAAATCTCCTACTCAAGGTAGAAGATTTCAATCTTATAAACTTAATCCGTCATGTCTGATACCAAGGTTCGACGCTCCAATGGAATACTGCACATAACTAACAAGAAAATGAAACCTGACTGAATCCAGAAAAGGGCCAAGTCAAAGATTCCATGCACAGCAACCACTGTAAGGAAAGATAGATAAAGACCGATAATTGGACGTTTCCCCGACTCCTGACTCATATCCATCATCAAACGAACAGGAGCAACAGAAGACAAAGCTAATAAAATGGTTCCCACAATTCCGTAACTCAGAATCGTATCAATATAAAGGCTGTGAGCATGTTCATGATAAGGAGCATTTATCCGAGGATAAGAGTGCATATAGGTCAATGGCCCCTCCCCCCAAAAAGGATTTTGCTTAAACAAGGCCATCCCAGCATTCCAGATTGAAACGCGCTCCTCCATTGAAGAATCTAGCGTTCCCATACGGACACCCAAATCGCTTGAGAAGAGGAAACAAAGGCCAATCCCGAAAACTCCAATACTGAGCCAGAAGGCACGCCAGTTTTTAATGGTTGTAAAGAGATAAATGATGGCACCAGCGATGATGGCAGGAAAGGCTGTTCTATTTTGCGTAAAATTCAAACCAAATAGATTCACAAAACCTGCTAGCACACAAAAGACTTTCAACCATCTTAGCTTCGTCGTTGTAAAGAGATAAAAGGCAATCATGATACAGAAGCAACAAATGATCCCATAGTAGTTAGGATTAAAGAAGGTCACCTCTGCACGGTTCTGGTGCCACACTTGCATATTGGGCGAAAGAAAGGCGTAGTTAAATTTCTTTACAATTTGGAAATGCTCCAAGGTAGCAAAAACAGCAGAGAGCACACTACCAAACAAGATTGTCTGCAGTATCAGTCGAAAGAAAGCATGTGTCAGACGTTTCTGGTAGAAGCTAAAGAAAATGAGGAAGAGAAACATCAGTAAAGATGCAACCAATCCCAGCCAGTTCTTGGCGACGATAGAGATGATACTACTGTAGGCAATAAAAAAGAGAAGTACAGGATGTTTGGCCAATCCTTTGATAATTCCCTTCATCTCCCCAGTAACAAGTAAACCTATCAAATATAAAGCAAAGAGAGCTAAGAACAAATAAAAAGGTAAAAAGATACTTATGATCATCAAATACAAAAAGAAATCTTTTTTCGAAAGCCCTCTTATCTTATCCAGTAATCCAATTGATTTCAAAACGGATCCTTTCTGTTCTGGATTTCTCCAGAAGATAAATGCTAAACTATCTTTATATTCTACCATTTTTTCCGTCATTTGGGAATAATGAACACGTTTTCACCTCAAAAAACTATTTCATTAATATAGCGCTAAAATTGAATTTTTCTCCCATTTTCCAATACCTGATAGGTCTGACTTTGCAAATCAATTTCTGCTACTGCTGTTACGGACTTGTCTTTATTTTGACGTTTGATTACAATGCTGTGAGCTGTTGGTGTTTCAATGTCAATAGTCCCTTCTAGGTCAAAGGCCTCTGACCGATTACGGAAAGAAAATAGATTGAGAAGAGACTTCACCACAGGACGTTGAACTTCTTCTGCTATTTCCTCATTGCTATAGTAATGACGATTAATATTTCGACCTTCTTTGGTTTCTTCTAATAATTTCAAGTCATTCTTACCTGCTAATAGACCCACATAGTAAACCTGAGGAATGCCTGGAGCAAAAGCTTGAATCAGACGAGCGAGGAAGTACTTGACATCATCATCTCCAAGCGCAGAATAGTAGGTTGAATTGATTTGGTAGATATCTAGATTGTTATACTCTGCACTAGAGTACTTACGTTTGACATTCGCTCCAACCTTATAGAGCTCATTTGAAGCATAGTCAATTTCCTCATCAGTCAGGATATCCTTGACATCTACCACTCCAATCCCATCATGGGTATCTAGTGTCGTAAATTGCTTCATCGGGCTCATCTTTAACCACTTAGCCAAGCGCTCTGTTCTGGAACTGTAAAGAGTATAAAGGGTTACCATTGGAAGGGCAAAATCGTAAACATAGTAATCATGGTCCGCTATTTTAAACTGAATCGAATAGTGTTCATGAATCTCAGGTAAGAGCTCTGTCCCATACTCAGCAGCGATATCTCTAACTTTGTCCAATAAACTCCAAATATCTGGTTCCACAAAGAAATCATTGGTATCCAATTTCTTCACTGCATAAGCAAAGGCATCTAGGCGAATCAAATCACACCCGTTACTTGCTAGATGTTGAATCGTCTTACGGATGAATGCCATCGTTACTTCTTTGGTCACATCAAGATCAATCTGCTCTTCACCAAAGGTATTCCACAAATGTTCTACTGAACCATCTGCAAAAAGAATCTCTTGCTTTGGTGCACGATCCTTACGCTTATAAATTAAATCTACATCAGCTTGTGTCGGACGATTTCCCGGCCAAAACTTATCCCAGTTTAAAAAGAGATCTTTGAATTCACTAGCTTCATGTTTTTCTTGATAGTCCTTATAATATTTAGATTGGCGAGAAATATGGTTAATCATAAAATCAAACATAAGATAATATTCCTCCCCTAAACGCTTAACATCCTCCCAATCACCAAACGCTGGATCCACTTCATCATAGTCCACTGGTGCAAATCCACGATCACCTGTTGATGGGAAAAATGGTAGAAGGTGAACTCCCCCAATAGCATCGCCAAAATGTTCTTCCAAATTCTCATACAAGTCTTTAAGGTTATTTCCAAGACTATCTGAGTAAGTAATTAACATAGTTTTATTTTGAATGGTCATAGATGGTCTCCTTTTTCTGATGAAAGCCAAGTCTTATATGACCTGGCTTCGTAAATGAAAGATATTTTTAGGTTTTTGTTCACATCGAACTCGTACTAATATATACTGCAAGCAACTAAGTACTACTTTCTTGTTTTCTACATAGAATTGTCAACAAGCTGAACTGTTCCTCTATGTATGGAATTATAAATTCCCTAAGCACTTTCTTACTTCACTGCCCCGTTACTCATTCCTGAAATGATATGTTTTTGGAAGATGAGGTAGACAATGGTTATCGTTACAATTCCCACAATATAAGATGCAAAACTTGGGCCATAGTCATTGAAGTACTGACCTTGGTAGTTGTACTGGAAGAGAGGCAAAGTCCACATCTTGGAATCCTTATTCAGAATCAAGAGTGGCAACATAAAGTCATTCCAGAACCATAATGCATTGATGATCAAAGTTGTAGCATGCATGGGCTTCAACATTGGAAAAATGATTCGACGATAAATTGTAAAACGATCAGCCCCATCAATTTCCGCAGCTTCGTCCAAACTATCTGGTACACTGATTTTTATATAACCAACATACAAGAAGAGAGTCTGTGGAATAGCATAAGTTAGGTAGAGTATTACTAGCCCCCACATATTTGCTAGGCCGAGTTTACTCATCATAACTGTGATGGGAATCATAATCACCTGAAATGGAACAAATATCCCTAAGATCAAGAGCGAATACATAATTGCAAAGGCTTTTTTCTTGGACATATTTCGAGCAATGGAATAAGCTGCAGCTGGTATAAAGAAAGCCACTACAATCAATGATAACACCGTAATAACTGCTGAATTCCAGAAATAGCCTCCAATTCCATCCGAAATTAATCGTTCATAATTGCTTAAGGTAAAAGGATTGGGCAAACTAAAGAAATGATTCATGATATCCTTAGTTGTTTTGAAAGAACTAAATACTGTTACCAACAAAGGAACAAGTATAAGAATACCACCGACTATCAAGAGGACGTATTTCCAAAACTGATTCAATTTTTCTTCTTTTTTCATGTGTAGGACTCCTCTATTAGATTTCAAATTTCTTTGATAGCTTGATTTGGATCAGAGAAACAATTCCAATAATTAAGAATAAAATCAAGGCAATTGCATTCGCATATCCATATTGATTACTCTTGAAAGCATAGTTGTAGACTAAAAGTCCAAGAGACGTTGTAGCATTATTTGGACCACCACTCGTCAACGCAAAAATTTGGTCAAAGGCTGTCAAACCAGACTTAAGAGCCAAGATAAAAACCATTGAGATCGTTGGCAGTAAATAGGGCAATTCAATCTTCCAAAAAGTTTGTTTACTGGTTGCACCATCAATTGATGCTGCCTCTAAAATATCAGTTGGAATACTCTGAAGACCAGCAAGAAAGAGAATGATTGGCATAGCTACTCCTTGCCATAGAAGAACAAAAATAGTTGCCACTACCGCTCCGACAGGTGTCCCTAATAGACTCTCTTGTAAAAAACTAATTCCTAAAATTTTTCCAATCGTTGGAAGCCCATAGTTGAAGAATTGTTTAAAAATCAAGGAAACTGTCAAACCAGACAAAACAGCCGGGAAAAAGAACCAAGCTCTAAAGAAGGTCTGCCCCTTCATCTTCGAATTTAAGGCTCGTGCCACAACCACCCCAATCGTAATCTCTCCAATAATCAATGCCAGAGTTAAAATCAAAGTAAAGGCTATGGCTGTGAAGAATTTCCCATCAATCATCAGCAATTTGTAGTTATTCAAACCAACAAATTTATAATTATAGGTCAATCCAGTCCAGTTAGTCAAACTATAGAAAGCACCTTGTACCATTGGAAAGTAAAAGAAGATAGCTTGTAAAGCAAGCGGGATGAGCAAAAATGTCCAACCCCAGTATTTATTTAAAAATTTTCGAATAGCCATATCATCTTAACTCCTATTCTAGTCCAAATCTGCCTTCATTGGATTAAAGAAAGCATTGAGATTGTTTGCCATATTTTTCAGATTTTTATCCATCAGGTAACCTGTACTTAGATTAAAAAAGTCTTCTTCAGAGTTCCAGCGTTGGCCCAACCAAACATAATGTTTGTCCGTAAATGCCAGTTTAGAAATAGCTGCAAGCGCTGAATCTTCTTTTTCCTGTATGCCTTTCACCGCAACAGGTGATCCATCTACATCATAGTATGACTGCATAGCTTTTGGACTAGTCATATAGCTGATAAATTCTTCGGTTTCTTTCGGATGTTTGGTAGTAGCTGAAGTTGATAATGCCATGTCCCCTGCACCAACAGTGACTTCTTTTCCTACTTCTTCGCCTGGGAAGGCAAACATTCCCACCTCAAATTTTGGATCCTGTTGATTAATTGCCGCTAATGCCCATGATCCTTGTGGCATCATCAAAGCTTTTTCACTCGAAAATGCTACCACCGAATCATTATAAGAGGCACCACGCCAACCATCTTGAGCATTATCTGCTAATAAATCGAGACGTTCTGCATCTGCTTTTAAAATAGCATCATCTGCAGAGATTGCGTTTGGTTTTGAAAAGCGAAGGTAGTTATTAGCCGCGTCTCCACTACCTGTAAGAGTAATGAGAGAAAGTTGGTGGTAACCATTTAGTGTCCAGCCTTCATTGCCTGCAACTGCAAACGGAGAATGCCCACTATCTTTTATCTTTTTAACAATCTCTTGAAACTCTTTAAAAGTCTTCGGTTCCTCAAGTCCTAATTCTTTAAACTTTGTTTTATTGTAATAAATTCCATAAAGGTTAGCCGTTAAAGGCACACTATAAATCTTGTTATTGATTGCATACTTTTCGGCATAGTCATTCTTGATGTTCTCAAGATAGGGTTTTCCTGTCATATCTGCAAAATAACCTGCCTTCGCCCACTCCTGAAAATCCATATTTTGAGGATAGATATTAATAATATCTGGAACATCTCCTGATAAAATCCGAGTCTTTAGCACAATTCCAGCTGAAGGTACTGTAGTCAGCTTCACATCAATATTAGGGTGTTCCTTCTCAAAATCATCCACTATCCTTTGCAAGGTATCTGCCATCTCGGTCTTCTGGTTAAAAAACTCAATCGTTACCTTACCATCAGTTGATTGATTGTTCTGACCACAAGCCACAAGGCCTAGTAAACTTGCCCCAGCTACTAAAAGAAAACCTGCTTTCTTATACCATTTCATTGGAATGCCTCCTTGATAAATTTATACGCTTTTATTATAGTCTTTTGAATTTATACTGTCTACTCAAAAAATCTCCTGGTGATAAGGTAACAGTTAAACCTGCATACATGAGCTCTGCACCCGAGTAAACAATGTTTGTCCCTTCCAGCTCATAAAGCCCTTCCACCTCCAAATCTTTCAGTTTCAAGGTGGTTTCCATTGTTTCCACAACTGATAGGACTCGGACGTAGGTTACAATCGTTTGATTTCCATAGTTAAATTGCACAGCTGCTTCATTGGATTCAGCATCGGGATTGATTAACCTATACTGATTTCCCAACTGGACTACTGGTCGCAATTCATTATACAAGTTCACCTGATTAGCAATCTCAGCCTTCTCTTCATCTGATAAACTTGTCAAATCAAGCTCATAGCCCAGATTTCCCATCATTGCCACATGACCGCGAGTTTCCAATGGTGTCATTCGTCCCATCTGATGATTTGGTACTGCTGACACATGAGCCCCCATAGAAATGGTTGGATAGAGATAGGATGAACCGTATTGAATTGGTAAACGTGCAATTGCATCAGTATTATCACTAGCCCAGACTTGTGGGAAATAACGCATCATACCAAGATCATTTCTGCCACCACCACCAGAGCAAGACTCAAAGAGAATATGACTGTGTTTCTCTGTCAGATAAGAAACGAGTTCGTAAAGCCCCAACATATATTGATGAGATTGCATCTGGGTTTCCAGATAAACTGAACCATTCCCCAAATTAGTAATATTACGATTCATATCCCATTTGATGTAGTCAATTTTATGATAAGAGAGGAGTTCATCTAAAACATTTTTCAAATATTCTATTACCTGGGGATTGGCAAGATTAAGTACTAATTGATTTCTAGAATAGGTATGCTCATAACCTGGAACCTGAATAGCCCAGTCAGGATGTTTGCGATACAAATCGCTATCAACAGAAATCATCTCAGGTTCTAACCAAAGGCCAAACTGCAAACCTCTGTCATGGATAGCTGAAATCAAACTTTCTAGGCTTCCACCCAGTTTTTCCTCATTAACAACCCAATCACCTAAAGCACGATTATCATCAAAGCGATTTCCAAACCACCCATCATCTAATACAAAAAGTTCTATTCCAACTTTCTTAGCTTCATCAGCTAATTCTAACAGTTTTTCTCTCTGAAAGTCAAAGTAAGTAGCTTCCCAGTTATTGATAAGAATTGGGCGTTCTTTTTTAGAAAATTTACTTGGCATAATGTGCTTAAGTACAAAATTCTGACTTTCATGACTGATACCGGTTAATCCCTTATCTGAATAGGTCACTAAAGCTACCGGTGTTTCAAAGTTTTCCTCAGGATCTAACTTCCAAGAAAAGTTTTCTGGATTAATGCCAATAGCCACCCGAACTTCATTCAGTTGATTTTTTTGGACAAAAGCTTCGAAGTTTCCACTGTACAGTAGTTGCAAAGCAAACACATTCCCAGCATCCTCTGTGGCTCCTTGATCACATAGTAGAAGAGCTGGTGTTTGAGCATGCCCAGAAGCTCCACGGTTCGAACTAATCGAAAAGATTCCTTGTTCTACCTGTTGACGTCGAACAGTCTTTTCACGAGCATAAGCTCCCTGTAAAGTCACTATTTCGTAAGCTGCAGCAGGAAAATCAGCCATGAGAGAAAAGTCCTTATGAATGACAACTTCCTGATTGCTATTATTCTCCAATTTGCTGTAACTAGCAATTGTCGCATCATTATCAAAAGCAGTATAATACAAAGTCAGACTAAGTTGAGCCTTAGAATCTTCTAAAATCAAGGCAAGAGTCTCTGTATCATCCATGCTGTGTGGAGAAGGTAAACCCTGTGGACCATTCTGACCTTTTAAAATCTTTGCTTCTACAAATCGAAAGTCTGTTACTTCAGTTGCATCATGTTGAATCTGTAAAGTTGGTTTTCTAAAGTCACCCAAACCATGTTGTCCCAAAATCTGACGTTGCGTATCCAAACTAAAGGTGCGATTAGTAGCTATGGGATTACCAGAAAAAGCATGATCGCGTTCGTAAACACTATTAGCCCCTCTATAGTTCTTAATAGTCTTTCCTAAATGTTTTAATAATAAGAATCCATCCCTATTTTCAATAATCAAACTTAAACCTTTACTCTCAACGTAAAATAGATTATTCTCTATCCAAATTCCCATAAATTGTACCTCATCTATTTCTTGATAAAATTTTAGCACATAAAAGCGCTTTCTAAAATAGAGAAATGTATACAAAGTATGGTAAAATGTTAGGTAGGAGGTGGCCCATGCTCGTTTTTTCAGAATACCAGACTGGAACAATTGATCTTTCTCTTAGCTTCTACGGTTATGAAGAATGCACGCCTAATTACTCTTTTGGCCCAGCTATTCGAGATACCTATGTACTACATTACATTACTAAAGGAAAAGGTCAATTCCATTATAAGGGGAAAATTGTTGATTTAAAGGCAGGAGATTTCTTTTTACTAAAACCAGATGAATTAACATTCTATAAAGCAGATAACCAGGATCCTTGGGCTTACTACTGGTTGGGGATCACTGGAGGGAGGGCACCTGACTACTTTGCTCTATCTCAAATTTCTGACCAATCCTACCTCATCCAGTCAAATAACTGTCATACACAAACAACTGCAAAACTCATCTCAGATATTGTCCGCTTTGCTCAGATTACAAAATCTAATGAATTGGCTCAACTCCACATCATGGGACAACTCCATGAACTAATGTTTCATCTAGGAACGATTGCTCCCAATCAGAAAAAAGAGAATATTTCATCAACTCACCAGCTCTATCTTGACTGCAAACGATTAATTGATAGTCACTATCCACAATCGCTTACCATTCAAGATTTAGCAAAAGAGCTATCGGTTCATAGAAGTTACTTAACTAGTGTGTTTAAAGAATTTCACCAACTCTCTCCAAAAGAGTATTTACTTTTCGTTCGAATGAAGCGTGCTCAACAGTTACTAGAACACACCAATGAAACGATCAAAGTCATTGCATATTCTGTGGGTTTTTCAGATCCACTACATTTCTCAAAAGCCTACAAACAGTTTTTTCATAAAACACCTAGTCAAACTCGAAATGAATACTCTCACTCCCTCTTAGCTAGAAAGGAAAATCAATGAAATCACACCAACTAGTTTACCAAATATTAGCTAGAGAAAACGATTATGTCAGCGGAGAAAAAATCGGAGAAGAACTGAATTTAAGCCGTACATCCATATGGAAAGCGATCCAACGTCTTCAACAAGAAGGCCTAGAAATTGACAGTATCAAAAATAGAGGATACAAGCTTATTCAAGGCGATCTGATATTGCCTGATTTGATTCAGGAGAAAACCAACTTAACCATTCGCTACAAACCTGAGACAAAATCAACACAAACAGATGCAAAAGAAGGGATTGAGGCTGGAAACCAAGGAAACACACTCTATCTTTCAACCTGTCAAACAGCAGGTCGTGGCCGCTTTCAGCGCCCCTACTATTCTCCATCTCAGGGTGGGATCTATATGTCCCTGCATATTCAACCCAATCTTCCCTATGAAAAACTCCCTTCCTATACTCTCCTTGTAGCTGCTGCAACCTACAAAGCCATTAAAAATCTAACTATGATAGAAGTAGATATCAAATGGGTAAATGACATCTACTTAAAAAATAAAAAGATAGCAGGTATCCTCACCGAAGCAATGACATCAGTTGAAACAGGCTTGGTTACAGATGTCATTATCGGACTTGGTATAAATTTTTCTATAGCAGACTTCCCAGAAGACCTAAAAGAAAAAGCAGGTAGCCTATTTATGCCACCTGCACCAATTAGTCGTAATGAGCTCATCAGCGAAATATGGAATTGTTTCTACAATACGGATCCAGATGAGCTACTTTATATCTATAAAGAAAGATCATTAGTTCTTGGAAAAGAAGTTACCTTCCAGCTAGATGGAAAACTTAAAAAAGGACTTGCAAAAGAAATCTCAGAATCCGGTCAACTACAAGTCGAACTTGCAAACAAACGTACTATCTGGCTAAATAGCGGAGAAATATCACTAACAAATTGGTAATAAACAAATCCCCCTTTTAACGATCTAGAAGGGGGATTTACATACAAAAAAAGAGCCTAGAAGCTCCCTTTACGTACGGAGAATGGGGGATTCGAACCCCCGCGCCGGTTACCCGACCTAACGATTTAGCAAACCGTCCTCTTCAGCCTCTTGAGTAATTCTCCTATTAATGGGCACGAGTGGACTCGAACCACCGACCTCACGCTTATCAGGCGTGCGCTCTAACCACCTGAGCTACGCGCCCAAGTTTAAAAAACTTGGTAATTGAACAAAGTTCAAAGCGGGTGACGAGAATCGAACTCGCGACAACAGCTTGGAAGGCTGTAGTTTTACCACTAAACTACACCCGCTTAATAAAACAAAATATGGCGCGAGACGGAATCGAACCGCCGACACATGGAGCTTCAATCCATTGCTCTACCAACTGAGCTACCGAGCCAAATTGCGGGAGCAGGATTTGAACCTACGACCTTCGGGTTATGAGCCCGACGAGCTACCGAGCTGCTCCATCCCGCGTTAATATAAAAAGGAGGATGTGGGATTCGAACCCACGCACGCTTTTACACGCCTGACGGTTTTCAAGACCGTTCCCTTCAGCCGGACTTGGGTAATCCTCCATTATTTACAATGGACCTTGTAGGACTTGAACCTACGACCACTCGGTTATGAGCCGAGAGCTCTAACCAGCTGAGCTAAAGGTCCAACAAGATCAATATAGCGGCGAAGGGGATCGAACCCCCGACCTCCCGGGTATGAACCGGACGCTCTAGCCAGCTGAGCTACACCGCCATAAATCGGGAAGACAGGATTCGAACCTGCGACACCTTGGTCCCAAACCAAGTACTCTACCAAGCTGAGCTACTTCCCGCG
>NZ_JALDUB010000015.1:0-784 GCF_023109195.1 Streptococcus oralis | reverse complement strand
ATCGGGAAGACAGGATTCGAACCTGCGACACCTTGGTCCCAAACCAAGTACTCTACCAAGCTGAGCTACTTCCCGCGTTAAATAAAAAAATGCACCCTAGAGGAGTCGAACCTCTAACCGCCTGATTCGTAGTCAGGTACTCTATCCAGTTGAGCTAAGGGTGCTCATCATTATATGCCGAGGACCGGAATCGAACCGGTACGATCGTTACCAATCGCAGGATTTTAAGTCCTGTGCGTCTGCCAGTTCCGCCACCCCGGCCTCTCTAAGCGAACGACGGGATTCGAACCCGCGACCCCCACCTTGGCAAGGTGGTGTTCTACCACTGAACTACGTTCGCATCGACCTCTTATTCTATATAAAAAAATGCCGGCTACATGACTTGAACACGCGACCCTCTGATTACAAATCAGATGCTCTACCAACTGAGCTAAGCCGGCTACTTTCTATTATGCGGGTTAAGGGACTTGAACCCCCACGCCGTTAAGCGCCAGATCCTAAATCTGGTGCGTCTGCCAATTCCGCCAAACCCGCAAATATGACCCGTACTGGGCTCGAACCAGTGACCCATTGATTAAAAGTCAATTGCTCTACCAACTGAGCTAACGAGTCTAAAATAACTTCCGTTATCTTAAACGGTCCCGACGGGAATCGAACCCGCGATCTTCGCCGTGACAGGGCGACGTGATAACCGCTACACTACGGGACCTATGGGAGTTAACGGGATCGAACCGCTGACCCTCTGCTTGTAAGGCAGATGCTCTCCCAGCTGAGCTAAACTCCC
>NZ_JALDUB010000014.1:0-814 GCF_023109195.1 Streptococcus oralis | reverse complement strand
TATAAGAAGTAACGACTAAATTTAGATAAGGAAATGACTTATAATGAAAAATAAAAAAGAAGTCTATGGATTTCGTAAAAGCAAAGTTGCGAAAACTTTGTGTGGTGCTGTTTTAGGAACTGCTTTGATTGCTTTTGTAGACAAAGCAGTATTTGCTGATGAAGTTACAGAGACAACTAGTACAAGTACGGTTGAGGTAGCTACTACAGGAAATCCAGCTACAAATCTACCTGAAGCTCAGGGTGAAATGAGTCAAGTTGCCAAAGAAAGCCAAGCTAAGGCTGGTTCTAAAGACTCAGCTTTGCCAGTAGAAGTATCATCAGCTGATTTGGATAAAGCAGTTGCTGATGCAAAATCTGCAGGAGTTAAGGTAGTTCAAGATGAAACAAAAGACAAAGGAACAGCCACAACTGCTACAGAGAATGCTCAAAAACAAGATGAGATTAAAAGCGACTATGCTAAACAGGCTGAAGAAGTAAAGACAACAACTGAAGCATATAAAAAAGAAGTCGCAGCTCATCAGGCTGAAACAGATAAAATCAATGCTGAAAACAAAGCAGCGGATGACAAGTACCAAAAAGATCTAAAAAGTCATCAAGAAGAAGTTGAAAAAATCAACACTGCTAATGCAACAGCTAAAGCAGAATATGAGGCTAAGCTAGCACAATATCAAAAAGATTTAGCAACTGTCAAAAAAGCAAATGAAGATAGTCAAAAGGATTATCAAAATAAACTTTCAGCTTACCAGACAGAATTAGCTCGAGTACAAAAAGCTAATGCGGAAGCTAAAGAGGCTTATGATAAAGCAGTAAAA
>NZ_JALDUB010000013.1:0-1089 GCF_023109195.1 Streptococcus oralis | reverse complement strand
AAGTTGACATCTACAAAGTTTAATGTTAAAATACATTCAAAAATATATTTGAATGAGGTGCTTTATGGTTCAAAATGTTGTTACTTCAATAATCCTGTATTCTGGGACAGCCGTAGACTTACTTATTATCCTAATGTTATTTTTTGCCAAAAGAAAAAGCAGAAAAGACATCATTAACATCTATTTAGGACAATTTCTAGGCTCTGTTAGTCTAATATTGCTAAGTTTACTTTTTGCATTTGTCTTAAATTATATTCCTAGTAAAGAGATTTTAGGTTTGCTCGGTTTGATTCCAATTTTCCTAGGACTCAAAGTTTTGCTTTTAGGAGATTCTGATGGAGAAGCTATTGCAAAAGATGGTTTGCGCAAAGATAATAAAAACCTGATTTTTCTAGTCGCTATGATTACTTTTGCAAGTTGTGGTGCTGACAATATTGGTGTTTTTGTCCCATATTTTATTACCTTAAATTTAGCGAATTTGATAGTGGCTTTACTTACCTTTCTAGTCATGATTTATCTCTTGGTTTTTTCTGCCCAAAAATTGGCACAAGTCCCTTCTGTTGGAGAAACTTTGGAAAAATATAGCAGATGGTTTATTGCCGTTGTTTATTTAGGACTGGGGATGTATATCCTGATTGAAAACAACAGCTTTAACATGCTAAGGACTGTGTTCGGCTAGGAGAAAAAATTATGAAAAAAGATAGTATCTGCCAAGTGAATATTATAAATCAGCAAAATGTTACAACCGCAACGAACTACCTTGAAAAGGAAAAAGTCCAAAAATCACTTCGTATTTTATCAAAGTTTACCGATAATAAACAGATAAATATCATCTTTTATCTCCTTGCTGTTGAGGAACTCTGTGTCTGTGATATAGCCTGTTTACTAAATCTCAGTATGGCATCTGCCTCCCACCATCTTCGTAAACTAGCCAATCAAAACATATTGGATACTAGAAGAGAGGGGAAAATTATATATTATTTTATAAAAGATGAGGAAATCAAAGACTTTTTTAATCAACTAGGATAACAACTATTTTTACTACTTTATCATGATTATATATAGGACTTATCTATGAAATTTTTTGAT
>NZ_JALDUB010000012.1:0-1719 GCF_023109195.1 Streptococcus oralis | reverse complement strand
TACGAAATCCATAGACTTCTTTTTTATTTTTCATTATAAGTCATTTCCTTATCTAAATTTAGTCGTTACTTCTTATATTAACACTTTACAAGGCAAGATACAAATATTTACTCTTTTTTCTTTTTATTTATAGAAAAATTTCACCTATTTATAAATTAAAAAGAAGATGGTCACACCATCTTCTTTTAGTTAAACTATTTATTTTGGCTCTATAATATTTGTAGTGGGTAAATCCCCTATAGATATTATGGAGCCTATTTTGTTGTAGAAAAAAAGTCTCATATGACCTATAATGAAAAGCAACCAAACCATCATTAGAAAGAGCCATATGGAACAATTACATTTTATCACAAAACTACTCGATATCAAAGACCCTAATATCCAAATTATAGACATCATCAGTAAGGATACCCACAAGGAAATCATCGCTAAAATGTATTATGATGCTCCACTTTGTCCTGATTGCGGAAGCCAAATGAAGAAATATGACTTTCAAAAACCTTCTAAAATCCCTTACCTTGAAACGACTGGTATGCCTACTAGAATTCTCCTTAAAAAACGCCGTTTTAAGTGCTATCAGTGCTCTAAAATGATGGTCTCTGAGACTCCTATAGTCAAGAAAAATCACCAAATCCCTCGTATCATCAACCAAAAGATTGCCCAGAAGCTAATTGAAAAGACTTCTATGACTGGCATTGCCCATCAGCTGTCTATTTCAACTTCAACTGTCATTCGCAAACTCAATGACTTCCGTTTTAAGCATGATTTTTCTCGTCTGCCTGAGATTATGTCCTGGGACGAGTATACCTTCACTAAGGGAAAGATGAGTTTTATTGCGCAAGATTTTGAAAAGCTCAATATCATCACTGTTCTTGAGGGCAGAACACAAGCTATCAAGCGCTACTGGAAACTCATTCAACAGGATAGTCGTAAACTCAGTGATAAGCGTTTTTATCGCCCTACTTTTCGTATGCACTTAACCAATAAAGAAATCCTAGACAAGCTTTTGAGCTATTCAGAAGACTTGAAACACCACTATCATCTCCATCAACTCTTGCTTTTTCACTTTCAGAATAAGGAACCAGAGAAATTTTTCGGACTCTTTGAAAACAATATAAAGAAGGTTCATTCTCTTTTTCAGACTGTCTTTAAAACATTTCTAAAGGACAAAGGGAAAATCGTCAATGTCCTTCAGTTATCCTATTCCAACGCAAAATTGGAAGCGACTAATAATCTCATCAAACTTATCAAACGCAATGCCTTTGGTTTTCGGAACTTTGAAAACTTCAAGAAGCGAATTTTCGTCGCTCTGAATATCAAAAAAGAAAGGACGAAATTTGTCCTTTCTCGAGCTTAGCTTTTCTTCAACCCACTACAGTTGACAACGAGCCAAAAAAGAGGAAACAGAGTTCCTCTTTTCTATTTAACTTTTAGAGCTTACTTGCTTTCGTCTTCTTTACGTTTCAACTGACCAAGTCCTAAAACCCCTACTAAAGCTGCTAGACCAAGATATGGCATGTAGCTTGAATCATTTGTACCTGTTTGAGGTAGAGTAGGGTTACCTTTTGGATTTGGAGTAGGAGTCGTTGGCTCCTCTGGTTTCTTAGGTTCTGGCGTTGTCGTACGAACTGTATTTGAGGCGTAAGCAACTTTGTTCACAGTATTTACATAGGTATTTTCAAAGGTTCCGACAGCAATTCGTTTCATTTGAATATAAGT
>NZ_JALDUB010000011.1:0-1798 GCF_023109195.1 Streptococcus oralis | reverse complement strand
GCAGCGATGAAGCAGTATGAAGCAGACCTTGCAGCTATTAAGAAAGCTAAAGAGGATAATGATGCTGATTATCAAGCTAAATTAGCAGCTTATCAAACAGAATTGGCACGTGTTCAAAAGGCTAATTCTGATGCAAAAATAGCCTATGAAAAGGCTGTTGAAGAAAACACAGCTAAAAACAATGCTATCCAAGCTGAAAATGAAGCTATTAAACAACGAAATGAAACAGCCAAGGCAACTTATGAGGCTAAAATAGCACAATACGAAAAAGACTTGGCAGCAGTCAAACAAGCGAATGCAGCTAACGAAACAGACTACCAAACTAAGTTAGCGGCTTATCAGACAGAACTAGCTCGTGTTCAAAAGGCAAATGCTGATGCTAAAGCAGCTTATGAGAAGGCTGTTGAAGAAAACACAGCTAAAAATGCAGCGCTCCAAGCTGAAAACGAAGAAATCAAGCAACGGAATGCCGCGGCTAAAACTGACTATGAAGCAAAATTAGCTAAATATGAAGCTGATCTTGCCAAATATAAGAAAGAGTTGGCTGAGTATCCGGCTAAGTTGCAGGCTTATAAAGATGAGCAGGCTAAAATTAAGGCAGCTATGGCTTTAGCAGAATCAAAGAAGAATGAAGATGGAAACTTGAGTCGCCCAAGTGCTCAAAGTTTGATTTTCAAATCGGAGCCTAATGCTGAACTTTCATTGACTACAACTGGTGAATTTGTTAGCTATACTGGCATGGAAGCAGCTGTGAAGAATACTGCAGAATTTGCCAATAAACTCTTCCAGTTGGATAACTTTAAAGTAACAGACATTCAAAATGCTAACTACCAGACAAACAAACAGGAAAGCTTTGGTACAGTCGGTAAGTATTCTGAGTACAATTCAAATGTAACAAGTGGTAAGGGACCAACTGAATGGTCTTCAGTCCTGCTGAAACGAGGTCAGTCTGCAACAGCAACTTATACGAATCTTCAGGGGACTTACTATCAAGGGAAAAAAGTTTCTAAAATCGTCTATACTTATACTCTTGATCCTAGTTCCAAGTTCCGCAATGATAAGGCTTGGTTGGGAATTTTTAAAGACCCAACGATGGGGGTTTTCGCTTCGGCTTATACTGGTAATACAGAAGATGCTACCTCTCTCTTCGTTAAGACTGAGTTTCAATTCTATGATGAAGATGGTCAAATTATTAATTTTGACAAGGCCTTGATGTCTGTAGCGTCTCTTAACCGCGAAGCAAACTCAATCGAGATGGCTAAAGATTATACTGGGAATTTCATCAAAATTTCGGGTTCTTCAGTTGGTGAAAAGAACGGCCAAATTTATGCGACAGAATCTGAAAACTTCAAAAAAGGAGTTGGTGGTTCCCGCTTCACCATGTATAAGAATAGTCAACCAGATTCTGGTTGGGATAATGCAGATGCACCAAACTCTTGGTATGGTGCGGGAGCAGTGGAAATCTCAGGTCCTTCAAATAGTATGACTATCGGAACAATTTCGTCTTCAGAAGTGTTGGGACAGCCTGCAGCGAATGATCCACGTAGAGCAGAGAAATTATCTCCCAAAAAGCCAAATATTTGGTTTGCGATTAACGGAAATGTTCGAGCAACTAATTTGCCAACCATCACATTAGAAAAACCAACTCCGCCAGTAGAACCAACTGCACCACAAGCTCCTACTTATGAAGTAGAGAAACCACTGGAACCAGCTCCAGTAGTACCAAACTACGAAAATGAGCCAACTCCACCGGTAAAAACTCCAGATCAACCGGAGCCATCAAAACCAGAAGAGCCAA
>NZ_JALDUB010000010.1:0-1933 GCF_023109195.1 Streptococcus oralis | reverse complement strand
TTGGCTCTTCTGGTTTTGATGGCTCCGGTTGATCTGGAGTTTTTACCGGTGGAGTTGGCTCATTTTCGTAGTTTGGTGCTACTGGTGCTGGCTCCAATGGCTTCTCTGTCTCATATGTTGGCTCTTCCGGTTTTGACGGCTCCGGTTGATCTGGAGTTTTTACCGGTGGAGTTGGCTCATTTTCGTAGTTTGGTGCTACTGGAGCTGGTTCCAATGGTTTCTCTGTCTCATACATTGGTTGAGTTGGAGCTGTTGGTGCAACAGGTTTCGTCGGAACCCCAATTGCATTAATGTTTGAATTGAAAGCAAACCAAATATTTCCACTTTTAGAAGAAGCCATATTAAAGCTAATCTCCGATTGAGTTATTTCACCGACAATAGCTCCGTACCAATTATTTGGACTAGAGGTTGTATCCCATTCCGATGTATTCCAACGAGCGCCTAGCGATTTTTCTGCATTTGATGAATCTGCATAAGCAGAGTTATTTTCATGAATCTTGATAGATGAACCAGAAATTGGAATATATCGACCGTTAAAGTTTCTAACACTTTCAATTGCATCTTTATCAATTGCCCCACTACCGTTACCTCTATTTAGAGATGAAAAATTAACTAATCCTCCTGTGAGATTCATAAGTTGACCTTCTTCATCATAAAACTTGACTTTTACATTAATGTTTGTAGAAGTAAAATAATCATTATACCATGCTGTCACAGTTGGATCACTCGAGGCAAACATAGTCATTTTGGTTCCATCGTTAAAACCTGTTTCTTTTAATGTGTAAGTGTAAACTACTTTTGAAATTTTCTTACCATTAAAACTTGAATTTTTTAGACCAGTATAGGTAACATCGACTGGTTTATCCTTTTCTAATACAAGCTTTGCATAAGTGTTATTCGAATTGATTGCATTGAAATATGAATATGCTGTAGATTTTTTCCTATCAGGATTTGTTGGCGAAATCCCCCATGATTTTACCAAAGCATCCAATTCCTGCTGCCCATATTGATGTACAGATGAATCAATTGTTCGTATTGCATTTGGTTCTGATTTAAAGTTCAACGATTGTGATCTTGGTTCTGAAAGATAACCATCTTGTTTCTTTTTACTCTCCGCTTCTGCGAGTGCTGCAGTATAAGCTGCGAACTCTTTCTTATATTTGGCAAGATCTGCTTCATATTTAGCAACTTTAGCTTCGTATTCAGCTTTTGCGGCGGCATTGCGTTGCTTGATTTCGTCATTTTCAGCTTGGAGCGCTGCATTTTTTGCCTTGTTGTCTTCAACTGCCTTCTCGTAAGTTGCTTTTGCATCGGCATTAGCTTTTTGAACGCGAGCTAATTCCGTCTGGTATTCGGCTAGCTTAGCTTGGTAGTCTGCTTCATTGGTAGCATTTGCTCGCTTAACTGCCGCCAAATCTGCTTCGTATTTCTTCACCGCTGCGTCATAAGTCGATTTTGCAGTGGCGTTACGTTGCTTAATCGCCTCATTTTCAGCTTGAATGGCTGTATTTTTAGCTGTGTTTTCTTCAACAGCTTTTTCATAGGCTGCTTTAGCTTCCGCATTAGCTTTTTGTACTCGAGCTAATTCTGTCTGGTAAGCTGCTAATTTTGCTTGATAATCAGCATCATTATCCTCTTTAGCTTTCTTAATAGCTGCAAGGTCTGCTTCATACTGCTTCATCGCTGCTTCATAATTCGCTTTTGCAGTTTCATTACGCTGTTTAATCGCTTCATTTTCAGCTTTAAGCGCTTCGTTTTTAGCTGTGTTTTCTTTTACTGCTTTATCATAAGCCTCTTTAGCTTCCGCATTAGCTTTTTGTACTCGAGCTAATTCTGTCTGGTAAGCTGCTAATTTTGCTTGATAATCAGCATCATTATCCTCTTTAGCTTTCTTAATAGCTGCAAGGTCTGCTTCATACTGCTTCATCGCTGC